>JASFLF010000409.1:0-4419 GCA_050118235.1 Gammaproteobacteria bacterium
GCGACTAGATCGCGATAGGAATCGTAATAATACCGATACACCGTACCACTGGGTGTTTGGATCTGACACCAATCCATTCGAGTTGTACGAATACGTGAGGGTCCGATTCAGCGGACCGGTGACGCTAATCAGCCTTTGATCGGCGTCATAAGCCAGTGTGTATTCACGGCCGTCTTGTTTTTTAATGGATGTGAGTATGCCATTGCTGTCAAAGGTTTCGATATCGCCGTTGAAGGTAGTGTATTGCCAGCCCGAACCGCTGCTGCTGAGGGTGCTCTTGATATCAGCGTCCGGCGTATACACGCCACTGACTTGATTGAATTCGATGCGTTTTCCGTCTCCCCGGGACGCCAAAATAGTACCGCCGCTTAGCACTAGACGGCGTTCAAAGTGACCGGTCCAGTTGTATCCAAATACGCTCTGAACCCGGTTGCGACTGTTATAATAGCGCTCAATCTTGAGTCCATCATCAAACGGATCGACAAAATCGGTTTCTTTTTGATAGTTGTTGCCAATAGCAAAATTGATGGGGTCTCCCGCTGATTCTTTGGTGCAGCAGCCGCCGTAGCTTTTTGCTATTTCAGGCGGGTCAACGCAACCGTGGAGACTGTCGTCCCAATTCTGGCCTTCCATTGCGCAGTCGGAGCCAAATGCGGTTGATGTCCAGGTCCAAATGGTTGAGCTGTTTATACCTTTATAATTAAACTCATAGATTACTGGATTATTATCACTAATATGACAGTCCTTCGTAATAATAGTAGTTCCTGTCGCTCTCATCTTTGCACTTCTATCGAGACAGACTGCAAGCGCTTCTTCACGACTGTCATAACTACCATCAAAGCATGCTGCACACAACGGTCCTGCAGCATGAGTAACGGAGGTGCTGATAACGATAAGAAATAACGCTAAAACGAGACTATTTTTTTGATTCATGAGATTATCCATACTGCTTAATATCAACATATTTTGTTTTTACGTTGTGAACGCACAAACACACAACGCCACATTTCCGTCAAGGAAATAGATTAGTGTTCCGGGATTATAGTCTGAAGGGGTACTGCGGAAAGGCACATCGGATTGGAAAATTGCTCTACACGCCAATATCTACTTGTTACCGCTTCTTTTTTCTGTGTGAAAATCTATTTTAGTTCCGATACTATATATTCTGTTTGTTAAGAACTTATTAATCGGCCAGCGAAAAAATCAACAGCAACATCGATTGTCATTTGTAAACCACAATAGGCAGCTAAAACAAGGCCTTAATCGAAAATTTATCACATGCAATGTGCAATTATTCAAAGCCGAGTAATTGTACATTTTTTAGCCAGATCAAAGCAAGCAATATCTGCTTCAATAGTGCGACTGTTTTGTATGCCCGATCGTGTTATGAATCCTCTCATAATAGATAGTTACCCGCCCCCCCAACTTGCGCTTTAGCTTTATAAAAATACTTATAAAATCTTGATATCGGAATGGTAAAAAACGTTTTAGTCGCTCAAGTTTTAAGGTTCGTAACAATCCAATTAAAGTAAATTATTTGAAAAATTTTATTTAGTAGACATGGAATTCTAGTAGATTAGGAATATTGATTCGTCTTCTCCCAAGGTTGAAAGTGATAAAAATACAGGTATCGGGTGAGGTAGCGTGTGCTGTGCACACATTAAGCTATGGATGTATCACTAACTTTTCGTGCGCACGGCGCACGCTACGAGCTGCATTTTAAACTTTTCGACACCCTCATGATGGGGCAAAACGACTGATACAATTCGTTGATTGAACAGCAGCGACTTGATCCACAACAATACACTGGCCCTAACGGCCTTGCATGAGTTGAAGATAGGTTGTGTTGGTATGCAAAGATGCAAGGGCTGGATCACTCTTGACATGATCAAAGGTCAAAGCACCGCCATATTTTACTTTGGCATTCATGTATTCGGCTAAATAGTTAAGTGCGGATTTTTTGTCCGATGTGTTGTGAGTTTGATCGGCCCGTTTGTTGTGCGCTTTACTCAATTGCAGTAATAAGGATACTGGAACCGGTTTGATCAATTTGTACAAATCGGACCACTGCGCGATGGCTTCATCGGTTCGTTGAGTGGTAAATGCGTACAATCCCTGTAGCTGCCATATGGCGTAATAGTTGTCATGCGCATTCTCTTCGGACGATGCGGAGTAACTTGCGGTATAGCCATATTGTTGCAGTTCGATACTTTTTTCATCAATCCAATCCTTGACGCGTTGGCGGGCTTTTTTTAACAGCTCATAGGTTTCGTTTGGTTTGGCGTGTATTTCCGCGCGATTCGGATCGTTAAAAAATTCCAAGGCCGACTTAATGTTGCTGGACATAATATCCGGCGTGAAATTCATTAGGGTATCGGCATGAAATTGCCATAAGTCGGCATTCATCGGGATTTCATCTCTTATGTATTGACGGGCCTCGCGCGCAGTTGCGCGTGCGGTTTTTATACCGCTGAGGCGTTCTATTGCGGCATCGACTGCAATGTCCATTTCATCGTTTATTTCTATTTCCGCGAGTTCTTTTAAAACGGGAATGGCTTCGGCGTTTAATCCGGCGTTTTCCAATAATCTTGCGTATATATAGTGGTATTGGTAGTTATAGCTTTTATTGACGTACGCTTGATATTCTTTCTCGTCAAACAACCATTGAAAGGTTTTTAAGTGTTCTTGAGGCGCTAAGGCACTGAGTAATTGTTCGACGTTTTCACCTCGCATGCGACGGCCGTAGTTAGTAAATATAATGTTTTCCTTTCTTTTATTGGGGCGGGGCTCTTGGTTAATTCGCATGACGTTTACCAGGCGCAGCAATGCTTCCCTTAACTTGGCTTCATTTTCTTCGCTGGTGCCTCTACTGCCTACCAATCGAAGCGTCAGGGTGCGCCATTGAAAACCCCGCACCCAGGAATATGCTTCGCTTTTACGGCCATGTTGGCGTAACACCAAATCAAGGGCGCGGCTTAGGTGTTTGACGCTTTTGTCCACATCAGCGTCCACATACATGATGACATACGCCCACATGGCGTGGGCCCAATAGTTGTCGGCATCGTCAGTAAGCGCTTCCTCAAATAGCCGATCAACTACTTTAATTGAGTCAACGTCAGCGTGTAATAACTGCCTGTCTTGTTCTTGTAAGAACCTTATCCAGCCTAAATGCGCTTTTATCGTGGCCGCTTTGGAAGAGTTCGCGTTCATTAATTCGCGAGCCAAGACGGGAACCATGGGATCCACGAATTGCGAATAGGTCTCATCTTTTAGCAAAATCATATTTCTAAGCCACGCCATTGACAATGTGGCTTGAGCCTTTTGCACGTTGGCCGATCCCGGGTCCATCTCTCGGGCTTGGGTTATCAACTGCCAGGCCTCTCGATAATTGCCGGCGTTGGTAAGCATACCGGCGGCATTCACTAACTCGTCGGTAACGCGTTGCTGTCCCCGCCACTCGGCATACATATTGTTGAGAGTATTAACGCCCAATACCAGTGAAATTAACGTTAGTGCGCCGGCAAACCATTTACCGATGTCTTTTAGTTGTGTTAGGCGCGAGGGCTTTTGTGGTGTCCGACACATTGGGCACACTGATGCTTGTGCGTCTATGGGTTCGCAACAGGCAATACATGGAATTTTTGCGTTTTGTTTTTGCGCGTTATCCGTCATGAGCGTATTCACCTACCTCTGATTAAGTCTTTATACGCTTTGGTGGTTCTTAATGCGGAAAGCGCTTGGTCCGTTTTGATTTGCTCCCATTGTATGGTTGTTTTGGTTTTGATGCTCAGGTCAACCATTGCCGATAATGCGTTGAAAGCGGCTTTTTTATTGTGTGTTTTCATTTGCTCCGTGACAGCGTTGGCCGCTTGCTGACCGTAGGCGCGAGCCAAGGCGTACAATAAGTGCGGATCGTCTCTGCCATAGCGTGTAACGGTATCTTCAAAGGCGGTGGTTGCCGTGTTCCAATCGGCTTGCAAGTAAGCCAATTCTCCAAATTGCACCATAAGTTTGTACAAATTGGATTTGCTGATGTGTTCATCTGTTTCGTTAAGATAAGCGTGTTGATTGCCGCTTAGTAATTGTCTTTCCCTAACATCTATCCACTCTTTTATGCGGTCTCTTGCTTGGGCGAATATTTGCAACGCTTCTGTCACCCGGCCGCGCAACGCGGGATTGTCCGGAGTTGGCGCGAAAAAGTCCAACGCGGCGGTAAAGTTATGGGGCTGCCATACAAAATCGAATTTTAATAGTGAATCTGCGTGAAATTGCCATAGATCCCCTGTGCTAGGAACTGGATCATTCATATAAGTGCGCGCAAGCACTTCTTGTGGCGGATGTTGGGTTATGCGGATGTACGCGTCGACGATATGTTGTTTTAGTCGCTTGTGGGGATTGTTGTTGAGCAACTCTTTATAG
>JASFLF010000410.1:0-4396 GCA_050118235.1 Gammaproteobacteria bacterium
GGGCGCATTCATGGGACTTGGATTGATCATCGCCATTAAAAATAAAATCGACAAACGCATGAAACTAAAGAAACAAGCTCAAATTGCCAAAACCGAGGCACGGTTTATGGCAGACTCCGGTTAGGTTAAACCGTAAAAACGTTAAACCGCCAAGGCAACTTGGAATTCAAGGTTTTGAGTTCAACTCCGACACGAAGAACACGAAGTGAAAAACAGGCTTATTTAAATATACTCTTCGTGTTTTTCATACGTTTCGTGGTAACTATTTTTTTCATTCGGATGTATCCAGGTTTAATCTATTGTTGAGTTATTCTAAAAATACACCGCTACGTTGTGATTTTTTTCCCAGATTACAAACCAAACGCCCCGCATTACCATCACACTAAGCCGCAAATAAGCCGCAAATAAGCCACAAGCAGCTTTCATGTTGGTGTTATGTGATCCCGGTCAATCTTATACTGAGACCCAGATCACACACATTATTTCTTAATAATCAATAAGTTAATAAATTCCTGTCATTATTTTAAAGATCCTCGATCAGCGGTTTCATTTTTAAGATGAACGGTCGATATTGATGCAAGGAATTCACGTGCGCTACCTATTATATAAAGCAAATGATTTGCACCGAGGTGGAATATGAAGCACGTTGAAAAAAATTGCATAAAAGGATTTACCTTGATCGAACTGATGATAGGAATTGCACTGGCGGCCATTATTGTCTCCATGGCAGCGCCCAGTTTCAACTCCGCGATGAAAAACAACAAAATCGTCGCCGAGACCAACGAATTAATTGCGGACATCAACTTTGCCCGCAGCGAAGCAGTCAAGCGCAGCACCCCGGTGGTACTATGCCGCAGCGCATCGCCCTCTCATAACACCCCCACCTGCAGCGGTAATGCCAGTAACTGGAGTACCGGTTGGCTGGTATTTGCAGACACGGACGCGGACAACGACTATGACGCTGCCAAGGACATTTTAATCCGCATAGGCAATCCCTCGGACAAATCCGTCACTATTAAATCCAACAACACCGCCGATCAAGAACTGGTTTACAACCCGGACGGCACCACCAAAACCGCTGGCAACGTCGCCGTATTCGCCATCTGCGACGACCGCGGTAAAAACCAAGGCCGCCAGGTGCAAGTCAGCGCTACGGGCCGGCCCAGACTGGTGGCGCCGGTTACCAACAGCTGTGACAACCCATCGGCCTAATTCTCGGATAATTTGGTAAGCATCATGAATAACGACACTTTTCAACACAAGCACATCCATAAGCACAACTGCCATGGATTCACCATGATTGAGGTGCTAGTGGCTATTTTTGTGCTGGCCATCGGCTTGTTAGGCTTGGCCGGCCTTCAAGCCGCCAGCTTGAAAAACAACACCAGCGCGTATGCCCGCTCGCAAGCACAATTGCTGGCTTACGACATGCTGGACCGCATGCGCTCCAACATGCAAGGCGTTGCCAACGGCGCCTATGACGATTTGCTAGCCGCCGCCCCCGTTGATCCCAATTGCATCAGCACCGGTTGTTCCGTGGCGCAGCTTGCCAATCACGACGCATTTGAATGGAGCAATTTGCTATCCCAAACCTTGCCTTCCGGTACCGGCGAGGTAACCGGCAACGGTTCCGGTTCCATTTTCACCATTACCGTCATGTGGGACGACGAGCGCACCGGCGCCAATGGCACCAATTGCAGTGACGATCATTCGGTCGACCTCACCTGTTTTACTTTAAGCAGTACATTATAGAAGGCCCTTACCCATGATGATGCGAGCTACAAATAGACAATCCGGAATATCCATAGTGGAAATCATGGTGGGCATTGCCCTCAGTTTGATATTGCTGGCCGGTGTCATGCAAATATTTCTCACCAATAAACAGACCTATCGCGTCCAGGAAGCGTTTTCCCGTCTGCAGGAAAACGGCCGCTACGCCATGGAGTTTCTTTCCAAAGACCTGCGTATGGCGGGATTTTTTGGTTGTGCCAGCGCCATTGACGAGCCCGAGAACCTGGTTGATTTCGACAAAAACGGCACTGCCGATGCTATCGCTGGTTTTACCGGCAACGGCTTGAGCGGATTTGAACATGCCGATTTACCGCTGGTATTAAACAGCACCACAAACTTAACGGCAGCGGAAGTCTTGCCCAATACCGACATTATTCAAATCAAGCGCGGCACCAACACCGGGCTCTATATCGCCGACCCCGCACTACGAGACGATGCTGCTATCCAACTTGATCCTGTGTTGGCCGCTGGTATGTTCGCCGAAGATGACGTACTTTTCGTCACCGACTGCGAAGCGGCCGATATTTTCGCCGCCACCGGCGTGGGTAATGGCGGCGGTTATGTCACTATCTCTCACGCTAACGACGCAAATCTAGGCCCAAAACTATCCAAGGTCTACCAGCAAGATGCCGAAGTGATGAAAATGGTGAGCCACTTATATTACCTGGGCACCAATTCCGCCGGTGTTCCCGCGCTGTTTCGCGCCTCGTTAGGCAACAATGGCGCTATCATCACCGAGGAATTGGTGGAAGGCGTGGAAGACCTGCAGCTGATGTACGGCGAAGACACCAATGACGATGGCGTGGTTAATGTATATGTAGACTCCGCAGCAGTCGCTGATTTCACCAAAGTGTTGAATATAAGACTTACCGTTACCGTACGCACTATTGAAGATAATATTGCCTCGCAAATCACCGCGGCCGGTGACAAGCGATTGAGAAGAACTTTCACCACCTCCGTCACCATTCGCAACCGTGTGATTTAATCATCGCGTTATCATCGTACAGTTAAGAGAACGAGGATTAAACATGAAACACTCACTATCGCATAGCACGTTTAACGACAAACATCGCGCAAGCACACAAAACGGATCTGTGTTGCTTATCAGCCTGGTGATCTTGTTGGTCCTCACCATTGTGGGCGTCAGCGCAATGCGCAACACTACGCTGGAGGAAAAGATGGCTGGAAACATGCGCGATAAAGGTTTGTCTTTCCAGGCGGCGGAAGCCACATTGCGGGCTGCGGAAAAATACATTGAAGACAACGTCGTTTCCACCCAAGCGTTCGACGCGGACGGTAGCGACGGCTTTTACGACAAGTCGGACATGCGCGTGTGGAAAACCCTTTCCTGGGACGACAACGACAGCATTGAAAACAGTGACTTTGACAGTGCTTACAATGTGGCTGAGTCGCCGCGCTTTATCGTACAACACATCGCATCCATCACCAGTGATGAGAACATTTTAAATCTCGGCAACTACGGCCAAAACACCGGCGCAGGGACGGTGGAAGTATTTCTGATCACGGCCCGTGCCACCGGAGGCTCGGGCGGTGCTCCGGTGTTGCTGCAAACCACGTATGGAAAACGCATATAAATGCCAAACGATCCATCACAGTCATCGCAAAGAATGTGGAGTAAATATTATGAGAGCTAAAACTCTTGCGCAAAAGACCCTGGCCCAGTTCAAGATCTGTCTACCTTTCTGCTTCGGTATTACCATCGGGGCTTATTGCGCTACAGCGGCTGCCGGCCCTTTGAGCTTATCCAACAACGCGTTGGAAGTGGTCACCGCGGTAGAACCCAACATCGTAATATTAACGGATGATTCGGGCAGCATGGACTGGGGGGTAATGACAGAGGAAACCGAGGGGGCGCTGTATCTCGATGACGATCCGTATTACTACACTCACCCGGATCCCGGTGCCGGCGGCGCATCGCCGTCCATCAATTTGGATTTTTGGGTAGTACCTACCGAGGAACATTTGGCCAGCGAAGGCCTGGCGGCACCTCAAGGCGGCGTATGGCGTGCCTGGAACCATAACTATAATAAAATTTATTACAATCCCAATGTCACCTACAGCCCCTGGAAGGGGGTCGATAAAAACGGCGCAACCTACGGTAATGTGAGCGCCAACGCCGCACCTTACGATCCGTACGATGCAACACTGGGCAGCCTGGACTTGACAGCCGATTTGGATTACTTCACCGACTGCCAGCTACCGGCTTGTGCGCTGATCCTCGATCTCAGCGGCATATTCCAAGTGCTGGATTTTTACCCCGCCCGCTATTACGAATGGGACGACAGCAATGCTGTCACCCCGGCAAACGACAGCAATGGTGTTGTGGACGACGATGATACTCATGTCTTGGTGGAAATCCGCGCCACCACGCCCACTTACACCCGAAATCTCTATAACGCCGCCACGGGAAAAGGGCGCAGTGATTGTGCCGATAACGGCGATGGCACCGTGACCTGTAGTTATGCCCAGGAAATTCAGAACTTCGCCAACTGGTTCAGCTACTATCGCAAACGCGACTTAATCGCAAAAGCCGCACTGAGTACCGTTATGGAGCCCATTGAAACGGCCCGCATTGGCTACGCCA
>JASFLF010000411.1:0-4394 GCA_050118235.1 Gammaproteobacteria bacterium
CTCGATATGCGGCGCTTTGCCCGGTGCAATGGTCAAGGTGTGTCCGGGCAGCAATTCGAACACGTCACTGAACAAGGTATTGGGCGGAATGTTAAATTGGTAGTTGAAAAAACTCCGTAACGAATGGTGATTGAATTGAGGCGTTATTTTACCCGAGGCAAATAATGATTTGACTTCCGAGGCGCCGTATAAAGTGGTCCCATCCCAGTGATACACCAGCGGCTTAATACCCAATCGGTCCCGCGCCACAAATAACTCGTTGGTTTGCAAGTCATGTATGGCGAAGGCGAACATGCCACGCAAATGCTGCACGCACAATGCCTCGTCTCGGATGAATAGATTGAGAATGACTTCGGTATCGGAATGGGTGTTGAATACAAAGCCTTGTTGTTCCAGCTGTTGGCGCAGCTCTTTATAGTTGTAGATCTCGCCGTTATAGACGATAGCGAATCGGCCATCGTCGCTGAGCATAGGTTGCGAGCCGCCGCGTATGTCCACAATACTCAGACGAGTATGGCCCAGTGCCACCGTGCCGCGCAGCACATGATTTTGCGCATCCGGGCCTCTGTGGTTCAAGGCATTCACCATGCGTTTAATCATGGTTTCGTTTTCTGCTTTGTTCTCGGCGATACCGGGTGGTTGGTTATGGTAGATAAAACAAATTCCGCACATGGCCGCTTCTCAAAATTAAACGAGCGGCTATTATAACCACAATTCACAATGGATAACACAAGGGTCCGATCAAGCAATGAATTAACCACGAAGGCACGAAGAACACGAAGATAAAGCCTTTACAAAAAACCTTCGTGCACTTCGTGCCTTCGTGGTTAATAATGTTTTTAGCAATTTGCAGACTAGCGCATCTTTAACCGGTTTGCTGTGTAGCCAGCTGCTGGTCAAATATGCTTTGGCAAATTTTGTTGAGGTCGGCCACGGCGTGTTCCAGGGCAGTATAGTTGTCTTCAAGCAAGTCTTTGTATATCAGCGTAGCCAACTCAGTGATTGCCGGATAGCCGAAGCTGGCGCCGGTGCCTTTGAGTTTGTGGATTAGGGACTTCATGGCCGACCAATTGTGATCTCGGTAGGCCTCGTTGATGTTCTGCAGTTTGTCGGGCAAGTCTTCCAAAAACTTGTTCACCAACTCTTTAAACTCCGGATCATCCAATAAATCGTCCGTAACATATGCCGGCGAGACAACAGGCTTTGTCTGCTCCGGTTCGCGTAGATAGGTTTTTAAAATGACATAGAAAGGCTCAAGGTCCAACGGTTTGGTTAAGTAATCGTCGGCCCCGGCTTTGGCACACCGTTCTCGGTCTTGTTTGAGGGCGTTGGCGGTTAATGTGACTATGGGTTTTTTGTAGCCCGCCACACGTAACTTTTCTATGGCTTCCACACCGCCCATAATGGGCATTTGCATATCCATTAGGATTAAGTCGTATTCGTACTGCAAGGCTTTTTGTAGCGCTTGCTGGCCGTTTTCCACCACCTCCACGCTGACGCCAGCCCGGCGTAAATACATGGAAATCAATCGCTGGTTGTCTGCGGTATCTTCGGCCAATAACACCGAACCCGACAGCGAATTATGAGGCAAAACAAATTTGGCCTTTTTCGGTTTGCTTTCCACCACATATTCTTCGACCGCCAGTTCCACATTGGGCAAATCGCCGACACTGGCGGTAAAAACGAATTTGCTACCGGCGCCTTTCTTGCTGGAGCAGGTTATGTTACCTCCCAGTTTGTTCGCCAACTGCTGGGATATGCAAAGGCCCAGACCGGTACCGCCGTATTGGCGGGTTGTAGACGTATCGCCTTGGGTAAAAGGCTTAAAAATTCGCCGCATTTCCACTTCGGTCATACCGATGCCGGCGTCGATTACGGTAAATCGCAGCTGTTTTTCTTGTTGAAGATATTCCACTATGACTTCCACGTCGCCTTCATTAGTGAATTTGACGGCGTTACTCAGCAAGTTTAGTAACACTTGCCTCAACCGCGTAGGATCGGTTTTGATAATTTTAGGCAAAGGAAAATTATAGACGGTTTTAAAGTTCAAGCCTTTTTCTTCGGCCCGCAGGCGGATGAGTTCATCCACCTGATGCATGATTTCTATGGGTGAATCCTCGATTAACTCGATCTCCAACTGACCGGCTTCGATCTTAGACAAATCCAGAATGTCGTTGATGATCTCCTGTAAGTGTTTGCCGGCGCGAATGATGGAATCAATTTCATGGCGGGTTTCCTGATTGTAGTACCGGCCTTCTTTCAGCATGTCGGAAAAACCGATAATCGCCGTCAACGGCGTGCGGATTTCATGGCTCATGTTGGCCAAAAATGTGCTTTTCGCCTGGCTGGCCGCTTCAGCATCGGTTAGCGCTTTGGTTAAGGCTTTTTGTTTGCTCTCCAAATGCTCCAGCATATGATTAAAGAATTCCGCCAGATGGCCATACTCGTCTTGCCGCTCGGTGGTCAGACGCAACGACATATCGCCCTCGGAAACGGCTTTAGTGGCGTTGACCAGTTCATAAATAGGCTTGGTCACCACCAAATGAATCAGGCCCGCCAGCACCAAACCGAACAATAAAAACGGGATACCGATTTGCATTAACAGCTTTTTTCGTTTAGCGACAAGAATTCGATCTACGGTGGGATGATATAGATGCAACTCAGCATAGACGGTATTATTCGCAGAATTTGAATAAGGCACTAAACGGGTAATTTCGGCTATGGCGCTTTTGTCGGAACCGAACGAATAGCCGAACAATATGGTGTTTTCAGAATTTTTGCCAGCCGGGAAAGTGTTTGTAACCTCGCTTTGCGCGCTGGAGGTAGTACCGTCATCAAACTGGATATCACCGGCCACAAATTCCGTGTCTTCAATGAGCGAGGCGAGCATCTCCTGCAGTTGAGTCTGGGATTGCCCGTCCGAGTCGATTAAAAACACACTGGTCATGTAAGAGATACGGTCGGCGTCCGCTTTTAACAAACCATCGATCTTCTCTTCGATGTTGGTTTGCACGACGGTCGTGACAATGAGTCCGATCGCCACCAGGCCCCACAATATCGGGGCCGTGATTTTAATGGCAATACTACTGCCCCAGTTTTTTTCCCAGTTTGTGGTGTGGGGTTGTGTGGACATGGTAGTGGTTCAGGGAGTAGATTTAGCGGAATCCAAGATAGCGGAACAGCAATACCATAGGGCATATGTTCGTAACGCCTGCCATAAATAACATGGCACCGATAAACCAGGGGAAAAACCATCCCAGCTCAGGAAATATCAATACGGTAAAAATCAACAGAACGAACACCGCTAAGCGCAACACTCGCTCGGCTTCAAAGTTGAATTTGTAATGCTCTTCTTTGCCCCCTTGGCCATGTGAATCAGAAGGACCCGTGGCCACAACGAGTTTTCCATAGCGCAGGCGGCTTACGATGAGCGGAATCCGCCAATTAGTCAGGCCCTCGATGGCGATCACCACCAGATAAGCCAAAACCAGCACATTCAGCTCGAAATACAACGCTAAAAGAATGTATAAACCTTGGATAAGACGGAAGCTGCGTTCACTCATGCGATAGCCACTTTGTTGTTGGGTTTTTGGGGGGTAAATCTGAGTGTGCTATCGGCAAGCGGCCGGGATACTTTACCGCCGGGAAATCACTCAAGACTATGAAATCTCAAGAATTATTGTTGCAGAACCCTATGCCCAAAAAAACTATCAAAATATCAAATAGTTAGTAAAATCCACTGATCGGTGCAACGCAGAACGGGCCGGGGTAAAAAAGTTGATTGCCATAAGAAAAACCTATTGGTAAAGTCAAGAGCATATAAACTATGGTTTTAAGGAATAATTATAAAGGAATGGTTTTAAAAGAGATGGTTTTATCGTAAATGGATTGATAAGAATTGAAAGATAAGAATTGAAAGATAAGATTTAAAAGATATGTATTTACAAGCTTTGGTTTAATTTTTAGTGGCTAATTTCCAGGAGGGTGCTATATGACGAATTTCAAACCACTTGAATACTACTCGATTGATAAAGGCGTAAAAATCAACCGCCGCACCACCAACCGCCCTACCGATGTTGCAATGGACGCGCCCGCGACACTGGTAATGACAGACTTCAATGAAATCACACCGTTTTCCATCGAACCCACCGCCTCTATAGATGCCGCCAATGACAAGATGATTGCCTGCGGCGTGCGTTTGTTATTTGTGACCGATAACGCAGGAAGCTTGTTGGGTTTGGTCACCGCCACGGATACCCTGGGCGAAAAGCCATTGAAATACCTGCAAGAACACGGCGGTAGACGCGATGACATTATCACCCAGGAAATCATGACACCCCATGAACAGCTTTTGGCATTGCGCATGAGCGATGTGCAAATAGCCAGCGTGGGCG
>JASFLF010000412.1:0-4390 GCA_050118235.1 Gammaproteobacteria bacterium
GGCGACACAGTGCAGAAACTGGTCGCGGATGCGTGGATTTCGGCATATATCGCTAAGCCGTACAGTATCTCCCGATGCGAGTCGTTGATACACCGCCGGCGTGGATTGAGGAGTGATTGACAGCGTCCAAGTCTGCGGCGCCTCATTCTCAATGACACCGCCGATTCTCGCCACCAATTGATTCGCCCACTCATTGGTTTGTTTTTCCGCGTGTGATAGAAACTCACTGAGCAGTGGTGTGGTGATGAGAGCAAATACTTTATGAGCAAGAACACTGCCGCGCTGCATGATCAAATCCAGCTTGGCGGACTGGAATAAGCGGTTGTTGGTGCGCTGCACTTGCCTGGCCACCATGAACAATTGCGGCTTTAAGGCTTGTGCAGTGATAATGATGGAAAGATTGTTTACATCGTTGTCGGTGCCGGCGACGATGCCTACAGCATCTTTTATCCCAGCTTTCAGTAGAGTATCAGCATCTGTACCGGTTCCTTGCACGGTTCCATCGGGTGGATTGGTGCCTTCAATATCCGCTTCGATGACTTGCACTGTTATACCTTCCATAGTCAGTCGACGGTACACGGCTTTACCAAACCGGCCAAAGCCACACAATATCCAAGTACCTCTGGGAGGGAATAGGGGCTCGCGTAAACGTTCGTGGGGCACACCGGTAAGCCATTCGAACAACACATACATGCCCGGCGCATGCATTGCTAAGGCCAGACGGCCCGCAAAGGTTTCGAATGCGTTAATTACATCCACCTCGCCCAATGAGGCAATATTTTCACCGCCTTCCTGGGTTTGCGCGCGGGCTATGGTTCGTACCTCTTTTCCCAGCAAGGTACTGGCAATGGCTACCGTGAGGTTGACTTGATCTTTGTCGGTTAACGCGGCAACTCCAGCGCAATACGGCGATGTCAGTCCTGCCGTGATTAATACCTCGGGGTCGGCGGCGTCGGCGCAAAGTCCTGGTAGGTTCATGCCGAAATCTTCCAGATCCAAGGCGTTAATGCGGTTTTCATCCTTTTCCACCACTACCGAACGAATACCGGCATCGGCCAATGCTTTGACTAAGAAACTGCCAGTGTCTCCATAACCACACACCAGGTAAAACGGTTCGGCAATTCCGCGCACGGCGCGGCGAAAACGGGTTGCGGTGAGTAATGAGCGAAATGCAGGATCTTGGACGACGGACAAGGTGGTGCCGATACCATATAGCCATGTGATTACCGTGCCATATATGGTTACAATGGTCCACATGCGTTGAACGTCTGTGAAAGGATACGGGATCTCGCCGAAGCCAATGGTGGATCCCATGAAGCTGACAAAATAAAACGCGTGAAAGAAATCCATATGCCAGGGCTGGCCTTGATCATCCTGACCGGGGATCAGTACAAATCCCAGTACCGAGATGGCATAGGTTACGATAAGGACAATGAGCGGCGTCCTTAGGCGGCGCAACAATATGTATAACACGTTATCCATAGCAGCGCGCTGCAGGCCGGCTTAGCGGCGGACTGTCATGGTTTCCGCAACCAGTAATACCACCGATACAATATTGGCCAATAAGGCTCCGCCCGACAGTGATACCACAGACACCGTAGTGCTTTCGGTCAAGCCGGTTCCGGATCCATACAGCGCCACTGCCCATACGGTCGCGGCACCCAATAGTTGTAAGTCAGCCACCAGGCTGGTGGCCAGTAATACCGCACCCAGATGTGTGCGGTCTCCGAACTTGAGCACGGTGGCAATTAGATTGACGACAATGGCTGCAAACAATTCATATGCATCGTGGTGCGTAGGATTGTCGATGCCGCCGAGAAAAAAGCCGAAGTTCAGGGTGAGTGCCAATATAATAAAAAATGCGAATATAACCTTTTCTTTGTTCATTATGGTGGTCTCGTTGTGCGAAATCGGAATTCGCACATCCTAACGCATTTACTTGTAGAGCGCCAAGAAGCGCCAACAATTTGGAAATTGAATACTCAGTTTCTAAACGGCCAAAAAGGATCAGCCATACTTAGGCGACTAGAGGTCCGAAAAGCTAGTCCATCTTAATAGGCGGCAATTCTTTTTCTTCTTCCAGATCTTCGATGGTACCGATGGTAGGTTCCAGGCGGGGATTGGTTTGACCGTTGTCCAGCAGTTCCTCGAAAACATAAGTTACTATACTGCCTATGAAGCTAATAAAACGATGCAACATAAAAATAAAACTCCACTATACGAATATCAAATGACGTGCTTTGTATATTCGTCCAGTGGCTCCAGACCTGTCGTGATGTAGTTCACAACACCATGATCTGGTGTTAATTTATGCTGGCGAGGTTGTTTTTAAGGCTCAACACTTTTTGTTCGGTTTGTGTCAGCCAGGTTTTAATGCGATTTGCGTCGCCGTACTTGCTGAGTTTGCCCCAGGAGTTGAGTAAAATGATGGACACGGGACGATGAGCCACGGTGGCCCTCATGACCAGGCAGAATCCGGCCTCAGAGATGAACCCGGTTTTACTAAGATCAATATCCCAGTTTTCACTGCGAATAAGGCGGTTAGTGTTTAGAAACCCGATGGCGCGTCCCGATTTCATGTCGAAGAGTACGGAGCGATCCGTCGTGGTCATTTCCCTGATGAGTGGATATTCGTAGGCCGCATCAATCAAAATAGCCAGTTCCTGCGCCGTCGAGACATTTTTCTCATTCAATCCGGCAGGATCCTTAAACCGGGTTTTTACCAATCCAATCTGTTTCGATTTGGCATTCATTGCTTTTACGAATGCGTTCGTTCCGCCAGGAAATGTGCGCGCCAAGGCGTTGGCTGCGCGGTTTTCCGACGCGGCCAGCGCCATGAGTAACATGTCGGCTCGCATTAACTGTGTGCCGTAACGCAGCCGGGAACGGGAGCGGCGTATTTTGTCGCGGTCGTCACGGGTGATGGAAATGGGTTCGTCCATGGGCAGGTCCGCATCGAGAATTACCATTGCTGTCATTAACTTGGTTATCGACGCAATGGGACGCGGTTTGTCGGCATGGCGTTCGTATAATGCGATATCGTCACGATCATCCCATACCAAGGCGGCGCTTGAGCGTAAAAACAAATCCTTAGGTCGGAGATGATTTTTTAACTCACTGGCGCTTAAATAGGGCGTGGCTTTGGCCGGAGCGGAGTGGGGCTCATCCGGAGTTTGAAATTGCTTCTGCAGCGCCGGGTCTGCCAACAGTGTCGTTTGAACAAAAAGGAACAGTACGCCCAGGGGGAGTCTTAGGCACTGTCTCATGGGTAATTTTTTTAAGGGATGCATTGTATGATTATTTGCAAAACACAAGCCATTTTGGTTAAAAGAGTTACATAGAGATTTAACAAGAATTTGTCATGATTATTCGCATTTTGCTGCGTAACGTTAATTCATACCAAAATTCGGCAATCAGCACAATAGGTTAAAAAAAATTTATCCAATAACCGCTTCAATTCCGGAAAATAGCCTATATAATCTCCATTAGTATTAGCTTATATAGATTCAGAGGATAGAATATGCCGACTTACGATTATCGATGTGAAACCAATGGTCAAACCCTAGAAGTCCAGCACCGTATGTCCGAGGAAATACACACCTGGGGCCAATTGTGCGAACTGGCGGGCATTGATGTGGGTGATACACAAGCTGACGCGCCGGTAAGGCGCCTGGCCACCGGCGGACAAATCGTCAAAAGCAGCAGTTTGGGTGAAGCTTCGGCGCCGGCGTGCAGTACGGGTCCGTGCTGTGGCGGGGGCATGTGCGGCTTGAACTGAGGGATTTTCCCGGATCAGGCAAAACGACTAAAAGCGGGTACTCATGCCCGCTTTTTTGTACATGACTGATATTTGTACATCACGAATGGATTTACCCGGAAATAGAAAACCATGAAAATCATTTCCGGTGGCCAAACCGGAGTGGATCGTGCCGCATTGGATGCGGCGCTGGACCTGGGTTTGCCGTGTGGGGGGTACTGTCCTTTGGGTAGAAAAGCCGAGGACGGAATGATTCCGGAGAAATATCCCTTGCAAAGCCTCCCATCGCCGAATTACAAAGCGCGTACACTTAAAAACGTGCTTGAGGCCGATGCTACACTGATTATCTACCACACGCGCCTTAAAGGGGGAACGCGGTTGACAGCGGACATGTGCCGCAACCATCATAAGCCCATGATGATTATCGACGCAGCCTCCCAACCTAAGCAACAGGCCAAGAAACGGGCCATTGAATCGATCCTGAAATTTATTGTGTGCAATCACTTTGGTATCGTCAATGTCGCCGGTCCGCGGCATAGCCAGTGGCCAGAAGGCTACCGTTTTGTGTATGACGTTTTGAATGCCGTAGTGCAAAGAGTGCAAAGAGTGCAACGCCTTGCACACAGCACCGTG
>JASFLF010000413.1:0-4384 GCA_050118235.1 Gammaproteobacteria bacterium
GCGGCCACTTTGCGGTCCCATTGCTCAACGTCAGCCTCATCTTCGTGAACCCGAAACACAAATTCCATTTTTTCTTTGTCCGTCATTTCTTCTGCCATAGGAAATACCCCCAAAAAGTCAATGAGATTACCGTACTATTATTCAGTACTACTAAGTAAAGACCGAAGCTGACTCAATAGCAACCTATTAGCGGTATTTCCGAAACACCAACAATGGTTTATCTGTACACAAATTACACAGACAATTAGTTGACGATTTTAAATGTTATCTTGCCTTGGAAGGGAAAGTTGACGATGCCACGGCGGCTACGCACTTCGCGTAGATATAATTTACCGGCCCGGTAGCCCTCACGGAATAACAACCGCAAGTGTTCGGCGCGGGTAATCCGATAACCTTTTAGCGCGTGCAAAAAGCCACTACGGAATCGCTGCTTGATAAGATGTGGGGGAATTTTTATGCTTACATCGTGCGGATCGGGATATTCATATTTCCTGTTGAAACCTCGCTATAATGCTCTTACTCAAAAATAGCGCTCTTAACCCGTAAGAGTTATTACATATATTATTCAAGTTCCAATCTATTAAATAAGCAAACTTGAGGCTAAAACTCTTAGGATTCACTCACGAAACGCAACACCTCCATGGGTCCAACTTGGCGTAGCAGTTCAAACTCTTTGGCATTGTGCACAAATAACGAACCCGCAAATCCCAATGCATTCACGGAAATAAACTCAAAAAACTCCCGTGTACGCGGTACCAGCCACATCCAGTTTCGAGTGACTAACAAATTGTATGGCGCTGATTGACGTCCGCTAATATCTTTTATACCGACAGCGGTCAACAATGTGCTGTAACACTTACACAGGTAAGATGCAGCCGATGTCTCATTGCGCAACTTATCCGGCAGTAGCGCTATGACAGCGTGTTGGAAAGGAAAACCGCAACTCATGAAGTTGATTTTATCAGCCTCGTGGTTGCACTTTGCACGTGCATCTTTCAGCAGATCTTGCATTAGTGCACTAACTGGAAACTCATACTCCCCCTCCCCCAATGGCAGAGGTATGAGTTGCATGTGTTTGTGAGTTTGACTCGCGCCGGCAATTACTCCGCCATTGTAAAATCCCAATGAGTTGAATTCATTCATACACCTCAACCATGCCACAAAGTCGGCTTCGGTGAGTAGGTTTTCCTGGTGTTCGAACTCACGAGTTACGATTAAAACATGATTTTCGATCACGTTGAATTTGTTCAATAAACAAATATGGCTGTCCGATACGTCACAGACGAACAAAGCGGGATCGCAAGGCAAAAAGGGATTCATAGCGGATTCGGCCCTTGAGGTGATATGTTGCGCAAGCTTGACCTTGCAAGTCAGACTGGACACCTGACGCACGAGAAAATCCACACCGTGATCCGGCAGAATGATTTGCTTGGTCTCGATAGGCTGCAATGCCTTACACCGCAGTGCGTCTTGAGTGCGCTGCCGGACGATATCCCACAGCACACCCGGGGCGAAAGAGTTTTCCATTGGTTGATTGGTTGGATTGCTATTTTACTAACTAACGGTTCACCGTGCACTCCGCGCACAGTCTCTCATTGTTTGTTGCACACACTTTATAGCGTTCAGATATCAATTAATTTTCGCTAAAAACCGTTGCTTGGCTTCCGCCAAATGTGTTTGCACGCTGTGGACTAGCTGCTTATCTGCTTCTGGCGCAAATTTCTGCAAACACTGCTCGCACTGCCTATAAAATTCGGAAAATGCATCGAGCACCTCGGTCTGCGACAATGAGCGTTTGTTTAACGCAGCTTTTGTTGCCTCTTTGCTGTCAAACGCTTCCACCTCTACAGAACGACGCACAAATTTTTGTGCCCCGGTTTTTTCACAGCGCGCTATCATAGGACTGGTTTTTACATGCTTTTCGCCATCCACGATAAACACAGTCCCAATTTTCAGCTTTCCGAATTTCATTGTAGATTACTCCAAATCAGATGCCACCGCCGCCACTAATGCCAAATCACCGGATTTGACAGAGTCCAGTTTAAATTGCTTTGCTGCGGCGGCCATCCTGGTAAGCGCCGCGGCCATGCTCATAGGTGGTTCAGTTTGGCCTTTTTTTACTCGATAAAACCTTACCGGATTAATGCGGGCAACTACATAGGTTTTCAGGTACGGCGACTTAAATCCACGGTTCTGCAAGGCTTCCACGATTTGTTTCACTCTGGCCTCGATTTCCAGCAAGCGCGCCGCATAGTCCTGGCGTTGTCGCAGGCTAACGACTAAAGTGCGTTCACTGAAACAATCTACTTTCTTTAAGAAAGGACTATAGGCACTGCCGGCAAAACGGCTGTTATCTTCATAGGCGATACCTAAGGTCAGGAATTCCGCTGCTTCAAACTCGGCAACAAACTGCGATTCTTTGGCTCGTGGTTTGCGTTGTACCAAGTTGCGCGCCATGCGGATGACTTCCAGGCTGCGGTCTTTTAAATTATGCGCTTTCTCCGTATTCAACGCCAAAATTCGAAATGCCAGATCTTCATCGGCGGAAATCAAACAGGTAATCTGCCGTAATCCCAACACCTTGGCGGCCGCCAAGCGGTGCCTACCATTGGGCGTCCATAAACGGCCGTCTTCGCCTTTGACCACGATTAACGGATCTAGAAAAGAGCCACTCTCTTCGATTTTCTGCGCCAGACGTTTGGTATGGGTAGGTGATAGATCCCGTTGGAACGGTGTGGGCTGCACGGCATTTAACGGTAGTACAGCCACTACTATAGGCCGTCCGGAAAAAGGTTCCCGATAAGCACCAATGGCAGCGCCGCCGGCTTGCTGCACCTGCTGAATCAGTGGTCTGGTCTCGGGCGCGTCCATCGGTAGAACAACGTCCTCCGCCTGTAGTCCACGCTTATCTTTACGCGGAGATAGCTTGCCTCGTGCCTTTTTCTTTTTGGCGGCGGACTTTTTTTTCGCGGCTGACTTTTTGCTGCTTGCGGTTTTCTTGGTGGATTTGGGTGTGGCGGCCATATTACCTCACATAATTTCGATCTGAAAAACTCCCGATTCAATATATCCATGCTTTAAACTGGAATTGAAATCCATTTGGGAAAATTAAGCCCAGTTCCCAAGAGGTATTGGGGGGAAAAAGAGACGATAAAATCCATACGCCGATCAGCAAAATTTTTATTGACAGGTCAATTGTGCACCCAAAGAATGTCCATCGGCAATCTATTTACTGCACACGCTTTTCCAGGCGGGATGAAGCTCAATGGTGTGCAGGGCTTGTTGCAGCAATGATTTACCGGGTTCGATACGATGCCAAACCGAAGCCCCGGAGGGATGCGGTAAGGGGATAATGTCTGTTTTAAATCCCAGTATTTCACACGAATGTTGTTGCCCAATGATGTCATTGAGCTTTTTTACGCTCATGAAACGGGATATGGCCAATTTGCCTACCGGAATAAGCAACTGAGGTTGTAGTATTTTCAATTCGGCTTGCAGCCAACTGGCACAATGATTTATTTCATCCTGATTGGGCACTCGGTCACCGCCTTTGGGATTTTTACCGGGGAAACACCGGCACACCGCAGCCATATAGACAGCGCTTCGAAATTGTTCTTCTTTCAGTCCTATTTGCGCAAACCATTTAAACAAGGTTTTGCCGGCTGTCCAGGCGAAAGGCTTACCCACTTCGATCTCCTTGCTGCCCGGCGCCTGACCGATGAGCATTACCGGTGAGACCACCGGCTGACCGACCACAACGGGGCCTGTCATATCAGGGCATTTTATACATTGGCGCAATTTGGTTTGGTGGCGACGTATCGCTGCCGATAAAGAACTCATACTACACACGTTATTGCATCATTTGTTGCAAACGTTTTTTATCGCCTTTGGTGGGCCGGTGATCCAAATTATAAATAATACTCGCCAAATCCCTTTCATCGGCGGAGGCATCTTCGTCTTCAATAATTTTTTTCAGTTTGATTTTGTCATCCAAAAGGGCACGGTGATTAAGATTCAAAATCGCCGTTGCCAGATCTTTTTCCCTGTCAGAGGTGGACGGATTGGCGACGATCTGTTGCAAAGTTTCCTTGCTCTGCGGACTTGGGAAATGTTTCAAGCGATGCATAATTACCGCCATTTGTTGAATGGCGCTTTGACCGGTCGCCGTTGCGGCGGAAGCTTTGGTTTCTGCGGCCAGCGGGCTCAAAAACCCTATCAACATCAATGTTCCAGCTAACCAACTCACTCCACCCCGTATCACTGCCACCCCCTATTTTTGTTCGACTCAATTTTCGTTCTAACGTATACATTCTCAGGTTTGAGTTCTAAGTTTAGAGCAAATTTTAAGCGTCTACGACATTTTTACACTATATTTACACAATTT
>JASFLF010000414.1:0-4377 GCA_050118235.1 Gammaproteobacteria bacterium
ATTTTCCCCCTGCGGAGCGCTGCAAGGGCTAAATCCAAAAACCGCTGCATCGAAGTGATAGGCGCATGAATATTATTAGCAAACCAGTAAGCCAAGCATTCGAGTCAAGGGCTACACAATCGCAGACCTGAGTGTCCGCCTGGCTATATAAGAACTTGGCTAAAGGCGGGGGCCATTAACTCTTATTCCCGTTACTCCAGTTGAGTTCTCAGGACTGTTCCGCACGCTGTTCTACTGACGGCAATTTGGTTAAAGAATCATTGTGTCAGGCCGTTATGGGAACAGTGTCTTTATATGCTGCGGTTTTATTAAGCCTTGCTTTACATGTAAAAATGCAGGGATAGAGGGGTACACCATGATACGTATAACATTGACGTTTTGTTTGTGTCTGTTAACGGCAGTAAGCAGCGTTATATTTGTTGATGCGGCCATCGCCGATGATGAGTCACTGACGTTAGGCGTGTTTCCCCGGCGTAATGCCAAGGTCACTTACAAATTGTTCAAACCCATGGCCGCTTATCTGTCGGAACAGTTGAACCGCGAGGTGAAGCTGGTGACAGCCAAAGACTTTGAATCATTTTGGAAGGGGGTGGTGGAAAAAAAGTACGACATAGTCCACTACAACCAATACCATTATATAAAGTCGCACAAAGCGTATGGTTACCAAGTAATCTTAAAAAACGAAGAATTCGGCCAGGATGAGCTAGCCGGCTCCATCACCGTGCGCAAGGACAGCGGGATTACATCCGTGCAGGAACTCAGAGGTAGAAAAATTGCGTTTGGCGGCGGCCCAAAGGCCATGATCAGCTATATCGTGCCGGTGTATTTACTCCAGCAAGCGGGTTTGCAAAAAGGCGAGTATGACGAGACGTTTGCAAAAAATCCGCCCAATGCGGTGTTCTCTGTCTACTACCATCAATTCGACGCCGCCGGCGCCGGGGATAAAGTGTTCGAACTCAATATGGTGAAAAGCCAAATCAATGTGGACGAAATGATGCACTTAATTACCAGCGAGCCCATTGCACACATACCGTGGGCCGTTAAGCCGGAAATGCCGCAAGCACTGCGTGAAAATATTCAACGTGCGTTGCTCAAACTGAATGATACCGTACAGGGTCAAAGCATACTCCACGACGCGCAACTCACCGGTATTCGCATCGCCGCCGATGCTGAATACGATCCGCATCGTGCTATCATCCAATCCGTGTTCGGCGAGTCATATTAGCCGCTCTACTTATACCCATGCCTCAACAGCTGTTTAAATATCGTTTGCGAGTGGGGTTAAGTGCTAAGTTTATTCTCTTAGTGATTACCATTTTGGTCATTACGCTAGGCATAAACACCGCGCTTTCCTATAAATCCCAGAAACAAATCCTGCGGGAAGGCCTTATTGAAAAGGGTGAGCTATTAGGCCATTTCGTCTCTCTGATCAGCGCTGAAGCGATTCTGGCCCTGGATTTCGAGAGTTTGAATAATTATATGAAAGACGTCACCGCCAAAAACGACATGGTGTACGGCGTTGCGCTGGATAACCACGGGCGGGCGATGACCTCTTACCTGGATCCCAACAATCCATTGGTGCAGCGCGCCGAGCAAGAGCTGGCAACAAACGATATATTGCATGTCATCACCCGCCTGGAGGACAACCGGCATATCATTAACGTCTCGTTTCCCATCAAGCACGAGGATGAAGTGCTCGGAGAAGTACGTTTCGGAATCAACGAGACGCGCATATTGGCCATGCAGGAAGTGGTCATGTTGCAACAAAGTTTGCGCATCGCCGCCATCATTTTATTTCTGAGCTTGGCGATTTACCTGGTGTTCCGCCACAATGTGTTGCGACCCATTAATCACTTGGTCAGTGGCTCCAACCGCATCGCTTCGGGTGATTTACAGACAACAGTGGCGGTACTGGCTGAAGATGAAATCGGTAAACTGACCTGCGCGTTCAACGAAATGATGCAACAATTGCACGGCTCCATTGGTGAGAAAGACCGCGCCATGTCGTTATTGACCGAATTGAATAAATCGCTGGAAGACCGCGTGGCACAACGCACGTGCGCGTTGAAGCAAAGCGAAGAGCGAACCCGCGCGGTGTTGAACAATATCGCCGAAGGCATTATAACCATCAAGCCAAACGGATTTATTGAGGCGGTTAATCCCGCCGCGGAGGAAATATTCGATTATGAACACGGCGAGATGATTGGTCTGCATTCCATGCTGTTGTTATCGGACAAGCACCAGGAGCAATTTGTTAACGCCACAACCTACAGCGATGCTAAAGAGGGCCCGTTTGCCGATGGTAAAGTGTACTCATTATCGGAGTTCGAAGGTAAAACCAGAAAGGGCGATACCTTTCCCATTGAACTCTTGGTATCCAATGTCACCATCGATCAACAACCCTTGCGTGTCTGCATTGCCCGGGATATCACCGAACGCAAACGAATTGAAGACGAGTTGCGCAAGCATCGCGAACATCTGGAAGATCTGGTGGAGGAACGCACACGGGAAGTAGCCATCGCCCGCGATCAGGCCGATGAAGCCAATCGAACTAAAAGCGCTTTTCTGGCCAATATGAGCCATGAGATCCGCACACCATTAACCGCCATTATCGGTTTTGCCGAAGCATGCCTGGACAGCAACCAATCCATTGGTGAGCGCCAGGAAGCGATTAAAACCATTGCCAAGAGCGGCAAACATTTATTACAGCTGATTAACGAGATTTTGGATTTGTCCAAAGTTGAGGCGGACAAACTGGAAGTTGAACACATCGATATGTCCCCGTTTATCGTATTGTCGGAAATCAGTGTTTTGGTGGCACAACAGACCAGCCTTAAAGGCTTGTCCTTTCGCGTGAACTACCAGTTTCCCTTGCCGTTGACCATAAACAGCGACCCGGTAAGATTGAAGCAAATTCTTCTCAACCTATGCAGCAATGCCGTAAAGTTTACCGAGTCCGGCCGGGTATCCCTCAATGTACGTTACGCGCCTGATCAGCAGCGCATGGTTTTTGTCGTGGAAGATACCGGTATAGGCATGTCTGCCGAACAAACAGCAAAAGTATTTGATGCCTTTGTGCAAGCGGATTCAACCACGACGCGAAAATACGGCGGTACCGGACTGGGATTGAGTTTATCGAGAAAATTAGTACACCTATTGGGCGGCGAATTGACGGTAACGAGCGAGCCCGGCCAAGGCAGTCGCTTTACCGCAACGGTCAAAACCGGCCCGCTGTCGCATGCTCGGTTTGTGTACGATGAAGCCCAACTCCTGGAAACACAGGATCAAGGAAACGAGTTAGGTGGCGGACTTTCTAACGGGTTATGCACTGATTCACGCGACAGCGATCCAAACGTTCAACAGCCTCAATTGCAAAAAGAACCTACCGATAAACTCACCTTGCAGGGAAGTGTTTTGCTGGCGGAAGATACGCTGGACAACCAACGCTTGATTGCCTGGCACATTAAGAGGGTGGGTGCGAGTGTTTGTATCGCCAACGATGGTCAGGAAGCGGTCGAACTGGCATTGACTACGGACTTCGACTTAATCCTGATGGATATGCAAATGCCGGTTATGGATGGCGTGCAAGCCACAATGCATCTGCGCAAGCAGGGCTATGCCAAGCCCATTGTGGCGTTGACCGCTAATGCCATGCAAAAAGATAAAGACCTGTGTTTGCAAGCGGGTTGTGATGATTTTATTACCAAACCCATGGATATGGTCGAATTTTATCGGGTTCTACGCAGGTACTTGGCCTCGGCCCCTGCTCGCCCCGAGCCCATGCAGCCCATTGTCTCTAGCTTATTGGACGACGAGCCGGATTTGGTGGAAATGGTGCGCTACTTTATTAAGACGCTACCGCAAGATATCAGCAAACTGAAACAAGCCGCCTTAGATGGGGATTGGTCTACCGTGCAATCGGTTTCCCACCAGTTAAAAGGTCGGGGTGGAGGGTTTGGGTATCCCATGGTTTCGGAGGTCGCATCGAAAATAGAATTCCAACTTGCCAGCCAAAACTATCCTTCAGTGAAAACCCTGGTCTCGGAGCTAAACAACATTTGTGAACGTATTTGTGCGGCATAATTTGGTGCGCAATGCGCAGGCGGTTCCGCTACGGTTTCGTGTATTTGGTACGGTGCAACCCTATCACAACAAACCCTCCAATTATTGCTTGGGAAAGTCTTTTAAACAACAGCGGCCCGATGGATTGGTGGCCTCGCACGCACACAGCGACAGTTTGGTTTGCTGTGTAACAAAGTCTTTGATGGTTTGTGTTCGTGTTTGCCGCATGGAGACGCCGAAGCAGTAACAAACCGTACTATCCTGCCGGGGATGTTTCTGCCAAACGCGGGTTCGCATCTGCGAGGTGGAAATGAG
>JASFLF010000415.1:0-4363 GCA_050118235.1 Gammaproteobacteria bacterium
TGATGCGGTGTGCGACGGTGAGCAAGTGCTCACCGGCGCTATCATGGAGCACATCGAACAAGCCGGGGTGCATTCCGGGGATTCCGCGTGTTCACTACCGCCACACGCATTGTCGGCGAATTTGCAGGATCAGCTGCGCGAACAGGCCGGCAAGCTGGCCAAGGCGTTAAACGTGGTTGGTTTGATGAATGCTCAATTTGCCATACAAGCCAATGACATCTATATACTGGAAGTCAATCCAAGAGCATCGCGTACCGTACCTTACGTGTCCAAAGCCACGGGTATTCCACTGGCGAAAGTCGCGGCGCGTTGCATGGTAGGTAAGAGCTTGAAACAACAAGGGCTTGAAAAACAAGTCATCCCCGAGTACTTTTGTGTGAAGGAAGCCGTATTTCCTTTTGTTAAATTTCCCTCGGTAGATCCTATTCTGGGGCCGGAGATGAAATCCACAGGTGAAGTCATGGGCGTTGGTCGCAATTTCGCTGAAGCTTATGCCAAAGCACAAATTGCCGCGGGTATTATATTGCCACGTAGTGGCACTGTGTTTATCAGTGTGCGCGATGCTGACAAACCGTCCGCGGTAGGTGTGGCGAAGACTTTACTTGGTCTAGGTTTTAATATAGTTGCCACAATCGGCACAGCTAAAACCTTGGAGGATTCGGGTATTGAGTGCCAGAGGGTTAACAAAGTAGCTGAAGGGCGACCGCATATTGTCGATATGATTAAAAACGATGAAATAAACTTTATAATTAACACTACGGAAGGTAAAAAAGCCATAGCGGACTCCAGGACCATTCGCAGCAACGCGTTACAACGCAAAGTCACCTATACCACTACCATTGCGGGTGCCGAAGCAACGTGTTTGGCGATTCTTCATAAGGAGTTTTCCAATATCTATCGGATACAAGACCTTCATCAGGAGCTGCTAGCATGAGTGGAAAAGTCCCCATAACCGCCCGCGGCGCAGAAAAATTGCGCGCGGAATTAAAACAGTTGAAGTCCGTGGAACGGCCTAGGGTTATTCAAGCAATTGCCGACGCCCGCGAGCACGGCGATTTAAAAGAAAATGCCGAATACCACGCCGCCCGCGAGCAACAAAGTTTTATTGAAGGACGCATTGAAGAAATCAATGCCAAATTGAGTAATGCGGAAATTATCGATGTAACCACATTTGGTACAACGGGGCGAGTGGTGTTTGGGGCGACCGTGGAAGTATTGGATGAAGACAGCGGCGAAGAAACCACTTATCAAATTGTTGGCGAAGATGAAGCCGATATCAAACAAGGTATGATTTCCGTGACTTCACCCATTGCCAGGGCATTAATTGGCAAGGAAGAAGGAGAGGTCGTGGAGTTCCAAGCCCCTGGCGGACTAAAAACCTACGAAATATTGTCCGTTAAATACATTTGATATTATTGCGAATTTTCCCTTGTTATCGATGAATTTCCTTCTTGCCGCCGAGAGAGTTTTGCTAACCGCTTGGGTGGGCGGATTATGGTCGATTGGATATATCGCCGCGCCAACGCTTTTTGCCGTTCTCGATGATCGCAAACTGGCTGGTCAGTTAGCAGGAGAGATGTTTCATGTTATCAATTGGTTGGGCATCACATGCGGCATTTTGTTGTTGTTGATTGTATTAAAACGCTACGGCCGGATTTGGCAGTTCTGGGTGTTGTTGGTCATGCTGATTCTGGTTATGAATAACGAATACATTTTCCAGCCAATGATGGCTGAGATAAAAGCGCAAGGTCTGATCGAAGGCAGCGATGCAAAAAGCCGCTTTGGATTGCTGCACGGACTATCGTCCCTGGCTTATTTACTGACAAGCATCATGGGACTGGTATTGGTGGGATTGGGTTTTGAGAAATCAAAATCAAACCGCTGAGCGTCGCAAATCCCGGTCTGGTTATTTCGGTAAAGACAGCGCGGGGTGTTTTGCTGGGCGGTAGAACACCGCAACATGGCCAATGCTCAACACCAAAGCGCTGTCGGTAGCGTCGCATATGGCTTGCATCGTATCGATCCGTTCCTGACGGTCGGCGGCATTGATTCGTACTTTGATTAACTCATGATGTTCAATACTTTGGTTGATTTCGTTAATAACACCCTCACTCAACCCAGCGCTTCCGATAATGACCACGGGTTTTAGTTTGTGTGCGTGTGCGCGTAAAAAGCGCTTTTGTTTGGGATTTAATGCTTTCATCGTGTACTCTAGATAGACAAAACAGGTTTTTACTCGTGACTATGCCTCAAGAAACAAATCCTCAACTAACAAGTTTTCTGGAAACAAATCCGTAAGAAATGAGGCCACATGAATCCAAAAAACGCAACGTCTTTGGTGTTGCGCCCAGCCCTTTCAATGGGATTAAACTGGAACTGGGCATTGTTATCATTGTAGGTATGGTATTAATAATAGGAATTGATTCTATCACACACGATACACTTATCCAGATAGGTTTGCTATTTATTGCCGGTACGTCGGCGATGGTGTGGATCATTTGGCGAACTCGTAGAATTTTAAAGCGTCAAAACCACAATCAGATCGAGTCGGACTCAAGCGATGACAAAATGTAAGCAAGTTTTCTTGGCACTATGATGACCAAAAAACGAAGTAAAAGCAGCCGTCGTTGGTTGAATGAACATTTCGACGATGCGTACGTAAAAAAGGCCCAACAACAAGGCTACCGTTCACGCGCCGCATATAAATTGCTAGAAATACAAAAAAAAGATCGTTTTATCAAATCCGGTGAAATTATTATTGATTTGGGTGCGGCACCGGGTGGGTGGTCACAAGTGGCT
This sequence comes from Gammaproteobacteria bacterium, assembly GCA_050118235.1. Taxonomy (GTDB): domain Bacteria; phylum Pseudomonadota; class Gammaproteobacteria; order SZUA-152; family SZUA-152; genus JAJDNG01. The sequence goes on from JASFLF010000415.1 coordinate 2,800, forward strand.
GCTGAACTGGCTGGTAGTGCTGGGAGAGTGATTGCACTGGATATTTTGCCTATTGAACCCATCGCGGGTGTAGAGTGTCTACAAGGTGATTTTACCGAACAGAAGGTATTTGATCAGTTGCTTGCGACGCTCGGCAGCGATAAAGCCGGGCTTGTTTTGTCGGATATGGCGCCCAATATTAGTGGTATTAAAGCTGTTGACCAACCTCGGGCGATATATTTGGCGGAACTGGCTATGGATCTGGCGCAAAAAGTGCTGGTCAACCAGGGAGATTTATTGATTAAGGTTTTCCACGGTGAGGGATTTGATGAATTGCTTCGGCAGATTCGCGAGTTATTTACCAAAGTGATTATCCGTAAACCGCAAGCTTCCCGTTCAAGATCTCGGGAAGTGTATATTTTGGCAAAAGGTTATCAAGCATTATTGACTGATGATAAGACCCAATAAAATCAATTATTGGTTGTGTTTCCCAGTCAGATAATGTAGAAATTTAAATTCATACGAAAACAGAGGCTTGCAGACTTGAACGATTTAGCAAAAAACCTTTTATTGTGGGTGGTTATTGCCATTGTTTTAGTGTCCGTTTTTAATAATTTCGGACCCCGACCATCCTCCGCCAAACAAATCCAATATTCGGAGTTTATTGCCGATGTGCACAATGGATTGGTGGACAAAGTGCTCATCGAAGGGCGGAGTATTCATGGTGAAACCACTACCGGCGAGCGTTTCAGTACCTACAGTCCTGGGGACGATGGATTAGTTGACGATCTATTGAATAATGGCGTCACCATCGAAGCCCAGCCGCCCGAGCAGCAAGGTTTGCTCATGCAAGTCTTTATTTCCTGGTTTCCCATGTTGTTATTGATTGCCGTTTGGATTTTTTTCATGCGGCAAATGCAAGGCGGCGGTGGTGGACGTGGCGCCATGTCGTTTGGTAAAAGCAAAGCGCGCTTGTTAGGGGAAGATCAAGTCAAGGTGACCTTCGCCGATGTGGCGGGCGTGGAAGAAGCCAAGGAAGAAGTGGCTGAACTAGTGGAATTCCTGCGCGATCCAGCCAAATTCCAGAAATTAGGCGGCAAAATTCCCCGGGGCGTGTTGATGGTGGGCTCTCCGGGTACGGGTAAAACCTTATTGGCCAAAGCCATCGCCGGTGAAGCCAAAGTGCCGTTTTTCACCATATCCGGTTCGGATTTCGTCGAGATGTTTGTGGGTGTGGGCGCATCGCGGGTGCGTGATATGTTCGATCAAGCTAAAAAACACGCCCCCTGTATCATTTTTATTGACGAGATCGATGCCGTCGGCCGGCATCGAGGTGCGGGCTTAGGCGGTGGCCACGACGAACGGGAACAAACGCTTAACCAATTATTAGTGGAAATGGACGGTTTCGAAGGCAACGAAGGTATTATCGTGATGGCCGCCACCAACCGACCCGATGTATTGGACCCGGCGTTGTTGCGCCCGGGCCGGTTTGACCGCCAAGTCGTCGTACCCTTACCGGATGTGCGCGGCCGGGAACATATCCTCAAAGTCCATATGCGGAAAGTCCCCTTGGCGGATGACGTTG
>JASFLF010000416.1:0-4359 GCA_050118235.1 Gammaproteobacteria bacterium
GCACACTATGTGTTACCGCCTGGGGCCATTGTCGGCTTGGAAGACGGCGCCACAGCCGAAGTCGGTGATGTACTCGCCAGACTGCCGCAAGAGTCGTCCAAAACGCGTGATATTACCGGTGGTTTGCCGCGAGTGGCGGAGTTGTTCGAAGCCCGCAAGCCCAAAGAACCGGCCATACTGGCGGAAATATCCGGGATTATCGGATTTGGTAAAGAGACCAAAGGTAAGCGCCGGTTGGTGATTACACCCAACGAGGGCGAAGCCTACGAAGAACTGATTCCAAAATGGCGGCATATAACGGCCTTCGAAGGGGAGCATGTGGAAAAAGGCGAAGTCATTGCTGACGGACCTCCGAATCCACACGACATCTTACGTTTGTTGGGGGTAGAGGAACTGGCGGTATACATCTCTAATGAAGTGCAAGAGGTGTATCGACTGCAAGGCGTGAAGATCAACGATAAGCACATAGAGGTGATTATTCGCCAGATGTTGCGCCGTGTGGAAGTGCTCGATTCGGGCGATACCCGCTTCCTTAAAGGCGAGCAAGTTGAAAAAGCCCGGCTGCTGGAGGAAAACGAAGCCATGGAAGCCAAGAGCAAGCTGGGCGCTACATACGAGCCGTTGTTGCTGGGTATTACCAAAGCCTCTTTGGCCACCGAGTCGTTTATTTCCGCCGCCTCGTTCCAGGAGACGACTCGCGTGCTGACCGAAGCCTCGGTAAATGGCAAAATCGACTATTTACGTGGTCTGAAAGAAAACGTCATCGTGGGTCGTTTGATTCCGGCGGGTACTGGTTTGGCGTACCACGACGAACGCCGCCGTCGCCGTGAATCAGAACAAGTGGGTGTTGAACCGGTGGTGGAAACCGTCGATTCGGGGGAAAGCGCACCACCAGAAGAAGAAGTTATCAATCAATAAAAATTCATTCCTCCGCGATGCGAGTCGCGGAGGAACTCTCTGTTTGGGATCGAACATTCTTTAGATCCGGCTATTTATTGAGCAACTTCCAGAAGTCTATTTACCTTGAAGTGATGAAGGCAGGGTACGGCCGGGAATTCGCTGTTGAGATGACGTAGTCCGCTTGACAGATGGTTTCCATGAGCCTAAAATTCGCCCTCCTTATCGGACAGGCGGGTTTATCCCGCCTGTCGTTTTATTTTTGGGTCGGAGCAACTGTATGCCAACTATCAACCAGTTAGTAAGAAAACCGAGAGTCAGTAAAAAGGAAAAAAGTAACGTTCCGGCGTTAGAAGCTTGTCCGCAAAAACGCGGTGTGTGCACCCGCGTGTATACCACAACGCCGAAGAAACCGAATTCAGCTTTACGTAAAGTTGCCCGTGTACGCCTGACCAACGGCCAAGAAGTTACTACTTATATAGGCGGTGAAGGCCACAATCTACAGGAACACTCTGTGATCTTGATTCGCGGCGGCCGGGTAAAAGACTTACCGGGTGTGCGTTATCACACCGTGCGAGGCAGTTTGGATACATCCGGTGTAAACGAGCGCAAACAAGGTCGGTCGAAGTACGGCGCCAAGCGGCCTAAATCCTAATATGGCTAAGCCTAATATTTCTAAGTAAAGGTTACAGGTAAAAAGTTATGTCAAGACGGCGAGTTACAGCAAAAAGAACCATATTGCCCGACCCCAAATTCGGCGATCAAACCGTGGCTAAATTTGTCAACATTTTGATGCTCAACGGCAAGAAATCCACTGCGGAGAAAATCGTGTATGACGCATTGGACGTCGCGTTGGAGAAAAACAAGGGCAGTGAACCGGTGGATCTGTTGACTAAAGCGCTGGAAAATGTGCGCCCCATGGTGGAAGTTAAATCTCGCCGGGTCGGTGGTGCTACGTATCAAGTGCCTGTAGAAGTGCGTGCTGACCGGCGTAACACCTTAGCGATGCGCTGGATTATCGATGCGGCGCGTAAACGCGGTGAGAAATCCATGGTTCGTCGCTTGGCCGGTGAATTGTTGGATGCTGTTGACAATAAAGGATCGGCGGTGAAAAAACGTGAAGATACTCACCGCATGGCGGAAGCTAATAAGGCGTTCGCGCACTACCGTTGGTAGGCCGGGTAAGCAAGTGAATGAGGCTAAAAAACGGTGGCTCGGAAAACTCCTATTGAACGTTATCGCAATATCGGTATCATGGCGCACATTGATGCCGGTAAGACGACGACCACCGAGCGCATTCTATTTTATACAGGCATTTCTCACAAAATAGGTGAGGTCCATGATGGCGCGGCCACCATGGACTGGATGGAGCAAGAACAAGAGCGGGGTATAACCATTACCTCAGCCGCCACGACCTGCTTCTGGCGCGGCATGGACCAGCAGTTTGAAGACCATCGTGTCAACATTATTGATACTCCTGGTCACGTGGATTTTACCATTGAAGTGGAACGTTCTCTGCGGGTATTAGATGGTGCGTGTGCCGTGTTCTGCGCGGTTGGTGGCGTAGAGCCTCAATCAGAGACGGTATGGCGCCAGGCCAACAAATACCATGTGCCTCGCATGGCGTTCGTTAATAAAATGGACCGGGCCGGTGCGAATTTTTTACGGGTTATCAAGCAAATTAAAGATCGCTTGGGTTCCACCCCCGTACCAATTCAAATGCCGATTGGCGCGGAAGAAAACTTCAAAGGTGTCGTCGATTTAATTCGCATGAAGGCCATCTACTGGAACGAAGACGATAGAGGCGTCACATACGAAGCCAAAGAAATACCGGAAGATTTACAAGCACTGTGCCAGGAGTGGCGGGAAAAAATGGTGGAGAGTGCCGCCGAAGCCAGCGAAGAATTGATGGAAAAATACCTGGAAACCGGTGACTTGGCCGCACAAGACATCAAGCAGGGACTGCGCAAACGTACCTTGGCCAATGAAATCGTTCCGGCGTTATGCGGCTCGGCATTCAAGAATAAAGGCGTACAAGCCTTGCTGGATGCGGTAATCGATTATATGCCGAATCCTACAGATGTCGCGGATATACGCGGCCATCTGGATGACAAAGACGAAACGGAGGTTTCCGTTAAGTCGTCGGACAACGAGCCGTTTGCGGCGCTGGCGTTTAAGATTGCGACCGACCCTTTTGTGGGAACATTGACATTCTTTCGCGTCTATTCCGGCGTGTTGAAGTCCGGTGATGCTGTATATAACCCGGTGAAAGCGAAAAAAGAACGCATCGGCCGAATTCTGCAGATGCACGCCAATCATCGTGAAGAGATCAAAGAAGTGTGTGCCGGCGACATTGCTGCCGCGGTGGGCTTGAAAGATGTCACGACGGGTGAAACATTGTGCGACTTAAATCGCATTGTAACTTTGGAACGCATGGATTTTCCCGATCCGGTGATCTCGGTGGCCATAGAGCCCAAGACTCAAACGGACCAGGAAAAAATGGGTATTGCACTGTCCAAGCTGGCGCAGGAAGATCCGTCCTTCCGCGTACATACCGACGAAGAGTCCGGACAAACTATTATTTCCGGTATGGGCGAGCTGCACTTGGAAATTATCGTCGATCGCATGAAGCGCGAGTTTAAAGTGGAAGCCAGTGTGGGCGCGCCGCAAGTGGCGTATCGCGAAGCGATTACCAAGACTGTGCAAGCAGAAGGCAAATATATAAAACAAACCGGCGGCCGTGGTAAATACGGGCATGTATGGATTCGCATCGAACCGGTTGAACCTGGCAGTGGTTTTGAATTTGTAAATGAAGTTGTCGGTGGTACCGTACCGCGAGAATACATAGGCGCGGTGGAAAACGGCATCAAAGACCAGATGAAAAACGGTGTGCTGGCGGGTTACCCCATCGAAGATGCACGGGTTGCGTTGTACGACGGCTCTTATCACGATGTGGATTCTGATGAAGTGTCTTTTAGAATGGCCGGTTCTATGGCTTTCAAGAAAGGCGCTTTAAATGCCGGTCCCGCGTTGCTGGAGCCCATGATGAAAGTGGAAGTGGTGACGCCGGAAGAATACATGGGTGATGTGATGGGGGACCTGAATCGTCGCCGCGGTATCGTCCAAGGCATGGAAGATACGGTAACCGGCAAAGCCATACGTGCCGAAGTGCCGTTGGGCGAAATGTTTGGTTATGCCACGGATTTGCGTTCCATGAGCCAAGGCCGGGCGAGTTATTCCATGGAGTTTTGTAAATATGCTCAGGCGCCAAATAACATCGCTGAGGCAATTATCAAGAAGACTACTTAACGTTTAACTATTGACTATTGAAAGACAGAAAGAGGGGTTAGCGCCGTGTCCAAAGAAAAATTTGAGCGTAAGAAACCGCACGTCAATGTAGGTACCATCGGTCACGTAGACCATGGGAAAACCACCTTAACGGCGGCGATCACCAAAGTGATG
>JASFLF010000417.1:0-4346 GCA_050118235.1 Gammaproteobacteria bacterium
ACAGGCTTAGTAGTATTGGGTGATGATAGACAATCATCAGAATCACGATGAATTTTTACTGATCGTTAATGAGTCATGCATGGATAAAAAATATGCAGCATTCTGCTCGCGCAATCTCCACCGGTACAGGCAATGGAATCGATCTCAATGCCTCGTCGCCCACAGGCTGCACGATTACTATCCTTCCGGCGCCAGTTTCACCCGGCGATATAGTGATTGAGCAGCCGAATCCAATAACATTGACACCCGTAGTTTCACCCATTTCGGCAGATAAAATTACAGAAGGTGTAAAGCTAGAGATAGCCACTCCGCCGCCGGCGGAAAGTAAAGGTAACAGCGAGACAGCCACCGCCGATCAAACCCAAAATGATTCGGAGCCATCAACCGCGCCCACCAATCCTGTTACGGGTGAGTCGGGCCCAACAAATAGCGGCAGCGGCGCTTTTTCACCTTGGTGGTTAATCGCGCTTTTTACACGGTTGATACGCAGCCGCAAGTTGATAAAGGCATTTATATCGAAACTGACTATTGCAATGATTCGTTGCTAATAGGCACAGGATGGTTCCCATCTGGCCTATTCCAGAGTAGTTTCCGGGTGCCGGGCTCACCGCTAAGACATCGCGTCGACTACCTCGACGATAATAGTGTCGAATATCGTGAAGTGAGTATGAGCAATGACGAAATCATTGCCAAAAAAGTAGACTCCTGCATACATCACAAAGCCGTAAGACCCTGAAAACAAATCACTAAATAGAATCTTGGCACCGAAACAATGGCTGCCCCTGCCACCTGTAATAGCACCCTGGAGGCTCACTGCTTTCCAAACGAAAATAATCAGTAACACGCTGATTACGATGGAAATAGTCCGGTCGTGGTATGGGATCGGACTGAACAAAGAGTGACGCATGCTGACAAAAGGATAAAGAATTGCAATGTACTTTTTCCTTATCAAACAACCGCTTGTGAATAGAGGTTGTTGGTGCTTACAGATAGGACGAGGATCTGACTTTACTATCGTGGATGTTCCATGCTTCAATAAAGAAATTCTTTGACAATTGTAAAGAATACAGGTCGGGAAGTTATGAGTGAGTTGGTAGTGAGTAGTAAAGTTTATTTATATAGAGGTAGTAAAAAATGCTTGGTTTGCGTTTGGAATTGTTGATTGCGTTGATGATTATAGGATCGATTTTTGGTTTACCCGTGTCCGCGCAAAATATGAGTATGAAAGACATGTTGACGGAGATTAATAATCGTCTACAGAATAAAACAGCCAAACATGATGCGATCGAAGCGGGCCGGGAGAGGACGGTGTTGTGTCAGTCCTGCCATGGAGAAGACGGCAATAGTGCAAAATCCGATGTGCCAAATCTCGCCGGTCAAAACGCCAGTTATCTTTTAGAGCAAATCGATCGATTTGCGGATGGGCGGCGCAAGGATTTTGTGATGAACCAGTTGGCGGAAAATTTCTCACCCGAAGATAAAATAAATATCGCGATATTTTATTACAGCATGCCTGTCAAGCCGCAGCATGTGAACTGGCATTTGGCAAATAAAGGTGAGACTTTATATAAAAGCAGATGTGGCGGCTGCCACGGTGACGAAGGGTTTGGACATGAAAAACTTGCGCGGATCGCCGGGCAGCGGGTGGAGTATGTAAAGAACACGCTCAGCGTTTTTCGCAATGCTGCTAACGAGGGTTCTTCACCATCTGAGTCGCATCGAACCAGTGTAAGCATGGAAAAAGTCACGAAAAACCTCACTGATGAGCAGATTGACGAGCTTGCTCATTTTGTCGCGCAAATGGGATTTGATGATGATTAAACAAAATGGCGAACGTTTTAATGTACCAATAAGTGCAACCATTCCTCTCTGGTATTTTTCTTGTTAACGCACGCTATAACCTTTCCCCTCAAGACACGCCTTTATGGCACGTTGATAGTCATCACGTAGGCGGCTTAGTTCGTTTACGGGCAAGTTGCCGGGTGGTTGTGTCGGATCATAACCGGTTTGGTCGACACTCCAACGATGGCAGGCGTAGCGGTCATCGGCTTGTTGTTGCTCGCTTTGGCCTTGTTTCGGGTAGGCGAACAATTCATCTGCCATATAGGGAAGTTCCGGTTGCTCTTTTGCAATAGGCGGCGTCGTCACTTGATAGGCATTGAGGTCCGGTCGCCACGTATAGTAAATGTCGTTTGCATAGTAGTACGCAGTGCCATGAAACCAAACCGTCGTGTAAAATGGTGGCAAGATCGGCACAACAATACCCACTGGCGGCCTCACAACCACAAAATTAGGTCCGGATGGAAGATACCATATGCCCCCGAAATAAAAGTAATCTCTATTATGATAATGTATCGGACGGCGCCTTTCGGGCAGGGCTTTGACGGTGTAGCCTTCACGTGGATACCGGCGATCGTGACGATAACGGTTGTCCCATCGGAAATCCGGAGAGGATTTTTCATGGCGTTCGCCCCGCTCGCCACGATCGTGGCGATCACGGTCAGCGTACACCGTGGAAGCGAACACAGCAATTAAAGTGATTAATAACACAGCAGATTTTAGATACATGTTTTTCATAACCGTTTTTCCTCAATACATGTGTGCAACTGATTTATTTATTATAACGCGCGAGTTTCAACGAACCGTATAACCGCGGCCTTCCAAACAGGCGGTCATCGCGCGCTCGTAATCGCGGGACTGTTTTTCCAAACGCGCATAGCGTTGTCTTTCTTGAGAGTCGTATTGCTGTTGAATTTGATCCGCCTGTTGTTGGCGTGCCGCGTCGGAAGCCGCTCCCATCATGGCCCCTGTTATCGCGCCGAACACCAGGCCAAAACCTCTGTCGTCGTGTGGCGCCAGCAATGATCCCACGATGGCACCACCAACCGCGCCCGCCGCGGTATCGGAACCTGGTGGCGCTTCGGGCGTCACCTCAATGCGCTGATGCGGCGCCAGTTGTGCCTGGCCGGGGTCAAAGCCGGATTGTTTAACGGCCCATAAATAACATTCATAACGGTCGCGATCCTGTTGTTGCTCGGATTGTCCTCGGGTGGGATAAAAGTAGACAGTGGTTGTAGGTAATGTCGGACTGGTGGCTGGGTGCGACTGCACTGTATAGCCAGTCGGCGCGCAGCCAAACAGCGTAATGCTAATGCAGGCTAATACTGATAATTGCCATAAAGTGACCGGAAGTACGGTGCGACGGAGATTGTTATGTGCCATGGTGTTGTCCATTGATTTTTTACCAAAAAGTGTTCAACGATGAAATTTCTGTATGCAGGTTATTAATTATATACGTAATGTCTTGATATGTTGACTATCGAGGCGTTGTGGAGTTCACTGGGAAAGCAGTGGCGTTTGTTTGGTCCGCAATTGCGTGTCAAGCAACAAGGGGATGCCGGTTTGAAATAAACCTCTATGGTGAAACACCCCTAAACGGCGCAGTGCAGTGGAAATAGACACTGGTATTTCCCCGTGTATTGTAAATAAAGTTGGATTTTTGCTGTACCTGCTCTCCTGTCGCCAAGGGACGCTTTTCAACTGGCAAGCGAACCGGGATATCGCAATGGCAACGTTTCAGCTATAGCCCGGATGTATTTGTGAATATTCGATGGCTATTTATAAAACGATTATGCATATCGAACCCATGGCGCCTATGCTAAGGATTGATATTTTTTTCATTGTACGGATCCGGATTTTGTTTTCCGGGTTGATTGGGAAGCAATAGAGAAGCAAAGCGAACTGCGACTCAGTTCATACAGTCCGCTTTTATCGATTGGCGACCGAGCAAAAAAGTGTGCAGGGGCAATTAGATCTCCAATGTATCCATAATTTCCTTTGGCTCTACGCGCTCGCGATAGTCGCCTCCGCCCGAGCCGGCATATAATATGGTTCTGTCCGGGGCGATAACAAATGTGCCAGGTACCGGAATTTCCGCCGACTCATCGGCGTAAAAACCAAAAAAGTCATAGCCCAACTCTTTCATGGCTTGAATGGCTGCATCACTGTTTTTAAATACGGTGGTAAACTGACGAGCGACCCGGTTGCCGATATCGCTTAATACTTCAAATTGCAGTGCGTTGGTTTCCTTCATTCCCAGTGAGTGGTCAGGCGTCATCGGGGAGACGGCGATCAAATTCGCACCCGCCTCCCGAATATGCGGCAATATTTGCTGATAGTTTTTCAGTTGTAGATTGCAGTAGGGGCACCAAACGCCACGGTAAAACGTCAGCACAACGGGTCCTTTCCTCAGGTATTCTTCGATACTAATGGTTTTACCCGTTGCATTTGACAAGGAAAATAGCGGCGCTTTGTCACCTTTTCGCAATTTAAGCGGTGCGGGATAT
>JASFLF010000418.1:0-4344 GCA_050118235.1 Gammaproteobacteria bacterium
TGGCATTGTTTCTGATCGCAGGCATATGTTGGTTGGTTGTCGTTTATTTACAACTCAAGATGCGCGATGTTTCTGTTTTGGCGCTGAACAACGGCGCTGAGTTGCCGGCCAGCTACCAGCGATATGCCAGGATCTGGTTTTGGTTGGGAATACCGGCCTTCTGCTGCATTATTTTGGTATATGCCTTTATGGTTGTTAAACCAACACTAATCCTCTTTTAAAGGTATTGAAAAATGAATCAACCGACCGTTGTATTAGTCCACCCACGAATCATTTTATTCGACGGCGTATGTAATTTGTGTTCTGCCTGGGTTCAGTTTGTTTGTCGACGGGACCCAAAGTCGACATTCAAATTTGTATCCGTCCAATCAGAGACGGGTAAGACACTATTGGCTTGGTGTGGCTTACCCACTGAACAGTATGACACTATGGTCTATATCGAACACGGGACGGGTTATATCCGCTCAGCAGCGTTTTTACGCATCGTACAACACCTCCCATTCCCCTGGCCCCTACTTGCCATCGGTTCGCTGATCCCCCGGGGAATACGCAACTGGCTGTACGATCGAATCGCGTTAAACCGCTATCGTCTCTTTGGGAAAACAGTCGTTTGTTTTACGCCTTCGGATGAATTATCAAAGAGGTTTTTATAATGTCAAAGAGCACAATCTATATTAAGCGTTTCCTGCAAGTCATCGCCGCTTTGCATATCATTGTGGGATTATTTTTCCCCTGGATTGTCGACTCCCCGTTATTCGATCATTACAAACAGCATCTGCACCTGGCATTCGATACCGATCAGAATGTCTCAGGGCAACAGGCGTCTTTCTTGATGGCAATATTTGGCCCCACCATCGCCAGTTGGGGTGTATTGTTTTTATTTGCCATAAATTCCGGATTTTCCCGGCCGTCGCCACAAGCCTGGTGGTTTATGTTTGCGGCCTGTGTTGTTTGGGCACCGTACGACAGTATTTATTCCCTGCAACACGGTATCTATCTCAACGCCATCATCAACGTTGTCGCATTTGTATTGATGATGACGCCATTGTTGATAGTCAAAATACATTTCTTTTCCCCTAATCATGCGGAGTAATCACTATGGAAACCTTGCTTCTATTATTGTCCATCCAAGGGTCAATCGGCGCCTACGATTCCATTTATCATCATGAATTCAAAGAGCGCTTGAGTTTGAGGGACACGGCCAAAAGCGAACTAAAGATACACAGTTTGCGCAGCATACTTTATAGCATTCTGTTTCTATCATTTGGTTGGGCGCAATGGCATGGAAGCTTAGCGCTGGTATTTGCCGCAATTCTTGTCATTGAATTATTCCTGACGCTATGGGATTTCGTCGAAGAAGATCGAAGCCGCGTTCTACCGGCAACAGAACGCATTACTCACACCATACTAACGCTTAACTTTGGTGCCATTATAGCGCTTTTTATACCTGAGCTATTGCGTTGGCAGTCCTTGCCTACTGGTTTCGCCTATTCCTATCACGGTATCTATTCCTGGATTATGACACTCTATGGTGTTGGCGTAATACCCTTTGCTATCCGTGAATACACAAGTTATCGTCGTCTTAGCAGGAATACCGCTGAAAATGTAGATATAAAAGGAAAGTACCCTTTATTACCCCGGCAAAACATCTTGATCACCGGTGCAACCGGTTTTATTGGCCAACAGCTTTGCAAGATCTTACTAATCCAAGGGCACACATTGACACTCTTGGTAAGGGATTACCAAAAAGCAGCCTCGTTGTTTAATGCACACGGCCGAATAACATTGATCAATAGCTTAGATCAAATCAAAGACACGGATGCGTTTGACAGCGTGATCAATCTCGCGGGAGAACCCATTGCGAACGGCCGCTGGAACCAACGCAAGAAAAAGTTGATTGTGGACAGCAGACTCGATACTACCCACCGTATCGTACGTTATATAAAAACAGCGCGAACAAAGCCAAAGGTATTTATCAGTGGATCGGCCATCGGGTTTTACGGTCCCCAAGATGATAGGATTCTTACCGAATCGTCCCAAGGTGTGCACTGCTTTTCTCATGAACTCTGCGACCAATGGGAAGCGGCAGCCAACGAAGTCCAAGGCTACGGTGTTCGAGTCTGTCAACTGCGTACTGGAATAGTACTGGGCAAAACAGGCGGCGCATTGGCTGCCATGCTGGTTCCTTTTACTTATGGGTTAGGCGGTCAGCTAGGTCATGGTCGGCAATTCATGTCGTGGATACATATTGACGATGCAGTCGGTATCATTTTAAAAATCATGGAAAAAAATGAGATAAATGGTCCCGTTAACGTCACCGCGCCCAATCCGGTAAGCAACAAAATATTTACTAAAACCTTAGGCCGGATTCTACACCGCCCAGCGCTGGCTGCGGTGCCGGCGTTTGTTTTACGGCTATTGTTAGGCGAAGTTGCCGACGAACTGCTTTTAACCGGGCAAAAAGTAATCCCGCTAAAAATCACTGACTCCGGATACCGATTTCACTATCCTGAATTAGCCGATGCTTTCAAAAATATCGTACGCACATGAACGCCGTTGACTTACCAGCAACTTGGAGGCATGCAGTGGCTCTAAGACTAAAGTTTCGGAGATTAAAGGGAGCGAGTTTTAAACCCGCTCTCTGTGTAATTGGGGGTGCAAATATACAAGCAGCACTTTTAATGCATCGCTCGCAGCATCCAGGCGGTTTTCTCATGAATACGCATGCGGTCGGAAACCAATGCTGAAGAAGATTCATCGTCACCTTCCTGGGCAAGCGCCAAAGCCTCCCGGCAGGTTTTGACAACTTGCTCGTGGCCTTTGGTTAGAATGGCGACCATTTCTTTTGCCGGCGGAACGCCTTCTACTTCCTTAATGGAGCTCAACTCCACAAACGTTTTGTAGGTCCCGGGTGCGGCCACATCCAGCGTGCGAATGCGCTCGGCAATCTCGTCCACGGCAGTGGCCAGTTCCGTGTAATGTTCCTCGAACATCAAGTGTAACTCGCGAAACTGCGGTCCGGTCACGTTCCAGTGAAAGTTATGCGTCTGCAGATACAGTGTGTAGGAATCGGCCAGCAAACGCTTCAGTCCTTCGGCGATTTTAATTCGGTCTTTTTCTTTAATGCCTATGTCTATTTTGCTCATCGTAATCTCCTAGTATGAATAGAGTTTGTGATTGCCTTAATAACATTTGTCTTGATATAGCACCGCCCGGGCTACAGCCCATCGTGACTGTGGACCGGAGCACTAGAGGAAACATCGAATCCGGGTCAATCTACCTCTGCCATTGAAATACCCAATGCATTCGCCACACCTTGGCCGTAAGCCGGATCGGCCCTAAGGCAATTGCGAATATGCCGCTTCTGGACTTCCACATCGGCTCCACCTACGGAGCGCGCGGTGTTTTCAAACAACAGCTTCTGTTGTTCCGGCGTCATCAAGCGGAACAAATCTCCCGGCTGGGTGTAGTAATCGTTATCATCTTCTCGATAGTTAAAGTGATCAGCCGCACCATCGAGTGCTAGCGGCGGTTCCTTGCTTTGTGGCTGTTCCTGCCACTCATCCAGACTGTTGGGCTCATAGCCCTTGGTACTGCCAAAGTTGCCATCCACCCGCATGGCGCCATCGCGATGAAAGCTGTGCACCGGGCAACGCGGTTTGTTCACCGGAATCTGGCTGTGATTCACACCCAGGCGATAACGCTGGGCATCGCCGTAGGAGAACAAACGGCCTTGCAACATCTTGTCGGGTGAGAACCCAATACCGGGCACTATATTGCCGGGGTTGAATGCCGCTTGTTCCACCTCGGCATGGTAATTATCCGGATTGCGGTTGAGCTCCAGCACACCCACATCAATGAGTGGATAGTCCTTGTGCGACCAGATCTTGGTCAGATCGAACGGATGAAAGCGGTAGGTCGCAGCGTCTCTCTCCGGCATGATTTGTACCTTGAAATCCCAGCGCGGGTAGTCCCCTTTTTCGATGCTTTCGTACAGGTCTTTCTGATGGCTCTCGCGGTCCTTACCAACCAGTTCTTCCGCTTGTTCATCAGTCAGGTTTTCAACGCCTTGCTGGCTCTTGAAGTGGAACTTTACCCAGAACCGTTCGCTGTTTGCATTGATAAAACTAAATGTGTGGCTGCCAAAACCGTGCATGTGGCGATAACTGCGGGGATTGCCGCGATCACTCATCAGGATGGTGATCTGGTGCAACGCCTCGGGTAGCAGGGTCCAGAAGTCCCAGTTGTTTTGCGCACTGCGCATATTGGTGCGCGGATCGCGTTTTACGGCGTGATTCAAGTCGGGGAATTTCAACGGATCACGCAGAAAGAACACCGGCGTGT
>JASFLF010000419.1:0-4337 GCA_050118235.1 Gammaproteobacteria bacterium
TACGCAATATATGAGCATTTGAGAAGACGGCGCACCAAGAGTAGGCCCTTTAAGGGACGCAGAGATTGGAAAAATAGACCGTTTATGGATGGGCACTAGCTAATTTTATCGCGATGGAACCTACTGGGGATCCATCGGGCGTCTGGTTCGCCCGCGATGTCGATTTTAGCTCACTTCAACACAGCGATCCGCTTTTTTTTCTAATCTCGTCGGGAATTTCGCCACTTTTAAAAAATCTTTTGAGGCGCACAACCTGGTCCACCTATGGTATATAAAGGAATACCTCTGTCAGTAAAATCTGTAAAATTGCCGGTATTTTTAAAGTCAATAATTAACTCCACCGGCTCATCCTGCTTTTTCATTCCATGCGCACCGGCCTGGAAAAAAAACGACCGATAAAAATATAATACCCAATAAACTGATATATTTTTTTTATATATTTCATATAGTTCATATATTTCTCCTTTGTTTGTTCCGTTCGTGTTCCGTTCGTATTCCGGTATTAGAGTACACTTCCCGTTTCCATGGATTGGGTCGATAACCCTATGGCATACTCAACAACGTAGTGTCTGTTGCCTTATGTGGTACCAGGGTCACTTCATAGTAGGTGGGCGATGCACACGTTTTATCGCCTGGATAAGGAGCTGTTGCGGCGATGCCGCCGACTAAATAACCCACCACTGTTGACTGGCTAACCGACTCAAGCTGGATAACTTCGTTGCTATCGAGCACACCCTTGGCGGCAACAAATACCGTTTCCGCACCCAAATAAGGTGCCGCAGTGCCGCCACAGCTGGGTTGCGCGGTAGCGGGTGGAAAAGTTTCACTGTTGTGAAGATATTGCCCACTGCCGCTGCTGTCCACTTTCAAGGTTGAGATAGAGTTTATAAAAGGTAGTCCATCGACAGGCGGTGAAATGTTGAAATTCGGCGTATCGTGATTGAGTTTGCCATCTTTCCAGTAGTATTGGCTGATGCCGGCAAAAAAAGTGGTGTACATGGTTTTTTGGGTTTGACTATACACAGGCACGGTAGCCACTTCGTACTGACTCATAAGCTGTGAAATGCTGGTATCGACCGAAAGATTAACGGATTGTGTCTGTTTACTGCCATCCCCGGTGATAAATACCGGATTAACAAAGCCCGCCATCTGTCCTGGGACAAATACCCCCCCCAGCGCGGCAATACGGTTACTGCCGTCGGGCGCCAGCAATGGCAAAACAGTAAGGTCGCGGCGATGGTATTGTTCGGTCTCTTCCACCGGTCGGGTACGGCTGATGGGAGGATAGACGCCCATCAACTCAACATCCAAAATGCCAAGATTGGTACCGGCTTGGCTACCGCTCTGGCCTAACTTAAAATTGAATTGACGCACACTTTCACTGTATTTTTGGGTAGCCGTACCGCCGCCGGTGCTGTATACACCATCGAACTGATGACCAAATACCAACAGAAAACTGTCACCACCAATGGTGTCTGCGTATTCCAAGTCACCACCGGTAATGGCCAATGCCGGATGCGAACCCACATAGATGGACTGTTTGGCAAAATCGCTATTTAAGCTGCCATGTTCAACGGCACTGATGAACTCGGGTAGCGACACCGCCATCACCTGACTTAAGGTTTTCATACTTTTACTATCTGTGTCGTAGCCGTACCCACCCGCCACATATAAAACATCGTTAACAACGGTAAACTGGGTATTGCTGGCGGTTAGTTGCTGCGCTATTGGGCTGGGTAGCGTGGTGACGCTGGCAGAAGCCAATACCTTGCCCGTTGACACATCGATGACAAACGCCGTTTCGTTTTTTTTGTCCGCAGGGAATGAGGGATTAGCGGAGGCACGGCTCTGTCCCGGAAAACCGTGTAAACCGTTCACCCGCCCAGCCATTAGCAACAACTTATCGTTGTTGCGGGCGTATATCATGGAATGCAGGCCGGGGAAATCGCTGCCTGCGAGTTGTTTCAGTTGCAGTTGGTAAGGGACGGCCGCTGGTTTTTCGACAGACACCTGGGTACTTTGTGTGGCGCATGCCAAAGGCAGCCCCAGTACGATTAGCCATAGTAGCTGTTTAAGATCCTGTATTTTCATTAGGCGGGCTCCCCTGCTTGGCTGCTGTATTGTTGTTGTAACCAGGTTTTCATCATGTTCAAGGTAGCTGGTGACATATCGCGAACGACCGGCATAAAGGCGGGATCTTGAATGTCCAGGTTAAATCGGTGGTACATGCCTTTCGCAAAGGATTTCACGGTTGCTTCGTCGCTGATATCCAATATCCCCTTCATGCCGGGATAGAGCTTGCCATAGATGCTTAAAATCGGGCCAATGTTGCCAGCCCACGTGGGATTGTTGCTGATCCACTGATTTTGCCAAAACAGTATGGCGACCGCGGGTATATAGAGCGGAAACGGCATATACTGATTTTCACCGATCAGAACATTGACACTGGTTGCTTTTAAAAAGCAGAGTTGGCTGTCCATGGGCTTGCGGTAAGAGTTATTGTCCAAAGGTTGGCCCGGTCCGGTTTTTATATTCATAGCAAATTGACCCGGTTTACCACTGACGGGCATTGAAGACACTTCGGCACTAAAGATAGTGGTATCCACAGGCGTAGGCGGATTTTTACCCGACTGGTCGTAACTAAGCACCTGAGGCGTGAATTGCACGCTAAACAGGTCTTTGTTGATAACAGTCATTGGTTTACCATACATGTATGCGGTGAGGATAACCGGCTGATTGGCGCTTGTGGAGGTTTCATTGGGCTGCATACGGCAAGCAGCCATTTCGAAATTAGCATAGTATCCACCCGGATTCTCTTTTAAAACTGTCAAAGAATCGGACTGAATACATAAGGACGATTTTTCAACGATGGCGGCTTCATTTGTAGTTAAACTCAGTTGCACGACACCGGCGTTTTTCAGGTAACAAGAATCGCGATACTGGTTGGCGGCACTGAGCGTGACGTAGTCTTGCAGTTGCTGCGATACCGTTGCCAGGCTGCCATTGACGGTGTATCCCTGATTGGCGAAAGCGACAAAGTTGTTGTTGGTATCCAGATAGCCAATTTGCAAGTCGCTACCAATATCAAATACACCGTTGGACTGAGCTTTTAATGGTGTGCTAGTACCCATATCGATCAGAAGTATGGTGTTGCCGGCACGGGTGACAACGCGGGCGTCGGTGTTGTTCCAAAACGGTGCCTGTTGCGAGCCGCCTTGAACGCTATGCTCTCCTTTTTCCACACACTCTTCAGCCCCATGGCGGGTGAGAATGTTAGGTTGCCCCTGTGCTTGTTCCATGCCCGCAAAACACAGGCTGGAGTATAAGCGCCGGCCGGGAACGATTTGATAGGGATCGTTCTCGGCAACAGGACCGATGGTCGCCAGCAATCGGCCGTAGCAATACCGGTTACCAACGCTGAATTGTTGCTGGGGATCGGTTTGAAACATATCGACCGACAGTTTGATATCGAGTTCCATTACCCCATTGGCGCTCAACAGATCAAGCACCGGGCTTTTGCCCGATTGTGGGATCTGCCATTGATCGACAATAATACGTTGATGCCAGGTACCGCAGGCAATTTGTAAACCCGGATTATCGCCTGAGCCTCGCCCAAAAAAGAGATCACGCAGTTGCGGCTCTTTTATAGCGCCGGAAAATCCGTAACCATTGGCTGATTTTACAAAAATTCGCAAGCCATAAATTTCGGTACGAAACTGCATATCGGGATCCAAGTCCGCAATTTTCGCCAGCACATAATTATTTCCTTGCGGATCTGTTTGCTCATCCCATGTATTGACCGTATCGACGGCCGCATTGAGCAACTCATCGTTACCGATGGGCAGTCCATCCTCACCAACTGTTTGAGTCACTACGCAATCACGAAAATAAAACTGAGCAACGCCCGTCGGATTGTTGTATTTACCGGTATCATAAGTTAAGGGTTGGTCATCCGCCGCCTGTTTGTAGTTGCTGGTTAAATTATTTAAATTGCTTGGATTAGTAAAAAAAGCGCCGGCAAAGTGAATCCTTGGATTGCTCAAATAACTCATTGCTTGCCTCCTTGATTGGAATTTTTTTCCGGTTGTAAGTTATTCCATTGAGATTTATTTTCTGTGGCACTCAGTTGGCTAGTGCTAGGTGGATTAAACAGTTGGCATTTTACCGGTTTGTCCGGACACATTTTTTCGACGAGATCCCAGGTCTGTGCTGCTTCGGGCTTTTGCACTCGAAAACTTGTGTAATTTTGGCTAACGATAGGCGCAAAGGGTTTGCTTGGGTCCGCGGGATCGACCGGGTAGCCTGAAAAGTAAAACGATTGTGGATGACGATAAGGT
>JASFLF010000420.1:0-4331 GCA_050118235.1 Gammaproteobacteria bacterium
CATCCATCCCTTTTGGGATGGCAATGGCAGAATCGCGCGATTGATTGCCAATCTGCCGCTGCTAAAAGCCGGTTTGCCCCCGCTGGTGATACCGCAAACGCAGCGGCGTGAGTACATTCAGATTCTGGCAAACTATCAAATCGCCGTTGGTCAATTGAGTGCAACGTCAGGGGTCTGGCCAGATATCAAACAATTAAAAGATTTTGAGCAATTTTGCGCAACCGTCTATGTAATCACAAAAGACCTGGTTGAAAATGCTCGCGGAATACAGCTAAAGCGAAACTAGTCGAAGGTTCGGGTTTTATCGACCGCGATCAAAATTACGTTTTATTTGCGAAAAACGGGGCAAAAACGGTGACATCCACGAAAAAGAACATTTATTTGCGCGTCAGCAGAAACGTCCTTTCTATCATCTCGCTCAGACCGCGCTCTTTGAAACGCGGATTTTCCGCCAGTATGTCCAGCGATTCCAAGCACTCAACCTTGAAATCGTTATCGTACAAGGTGTGCACCTCGGATTCGCGCACGGCGAACGGAGGGCCCTGCATTTGTTCCTGCGGATATTCCATGGTGATCAGCAACACGCGCGTGCCGCGCGGCAGCAGTTTGGCTAGATGATCGGCGTAGCGGCGGCGCATTTCAGGCGGTAGTGCGATCAGAGATGCCCGGTCATAAACCGCGGCGATATCGCCGGTGTCATCCGCAGTGAGGTCAAAGAAATCACCGCACAAGAGCGTGATGTCATCGGCATGGTAGCGTTGGAATTTGCCGCTGAGGGTGATCGCAGGTTGCAGTTTGTTTTCGCTGAAAAAAGCCTCCACGGCCAACGGGCTCAATTCCACGCCGACCACGCGCAGGCCTTGCTCGCGGAGCCACACCATGTCCAAACTCTTGCCGCACAGTGTGACCAAGACTGTGCCGCCTTTTTGCGCACCGGTGCGGGCAAAGTGGCGGGTCAGATAATTGTTTATGCGGTCTTGATGAAAACCGATCTGGCCTTCTTGCCAGCGTTCCAGCCAAAATTCGTGTTGCATTTGTTACTCCTCTGCTGAGTGTTGGCGTATCGCTTCGTTGGACCCATCAACCAACGGCGCGAAGCGCGCGTTCAAAAGGCTTTTCCCGGTGCGTGCCTTGCCATTTCTGACTGTGTGATAACGATTTGCAAGAAATCTCCTAAAACGAGCGACATAACGGGATTAGGTAATGTGAAAATTTACGATTAACGAGATTTAATTGGGTGATCTTATGAAATATCCGTGAACTACTTGACTCGTTGGCAAACGCAGTGAATCTTGCTACTCACAGGTTTGACTAGCGCTCCGGCGCCTGGATAAGATCAGCTTCAAAAAGGCAATCGTCATTGGCAATCGGTCTAAAGCCAGTTTTTCATTGCTTGGATTTCGGTGGCAATAACCGGACCCGAATCCTGTCAAAAGCAAGCCGCCGAAGAACAAATAATGTGTAATTGAAATGGTCGGCTCATCAGTTTCACCAAACAGACGAAGTACGCGCGCCAATCCATATAATCCTACGACAATAAATGCCAGACTAGAATTTGTAAACCAATGTCACCGAAGTCTCGGTATCGTTCTTTTTCACACCTTCGGGAACCTCGGAGGTATGCCGGTAAGTGTACGATAGCTTCATGGCCAAACTGCCGATGATTTGCGTACTCAAGGCACTGACTGAACGGCTAATGGTGACGTCTTCGCCGATTTCCGTGGAAAGATCTTGCTCAAATAAAGACGATTTACTTATTTGCCAGCCAAAATTGCCTGCGAGCCTGAAAACCGCTTCGTCTTGGGTATCGCCATCGTTCAACTTGCTGTAGCGCACACCGGGGCCGCCTTCAAGTTCCAACCACAGCGGTTCGCTGTCAATCACGCGCCTACCGTAACCCAGTGTGATGCTGGCCCGGTAATCGTAGCCAGTAAAACGGTCGTTTTCATAATTGAGCAAGCCAAACGCATAGTCTCTTTTGGAAAAACGATAATCGCTTTTTAACAACGCCAAGTACCGTTCCGCTGTGGTGACTTTTTTGTCGGAACTGTTTAAGGCCTCCAGTTGCAGCGATTGCCGCCATTTACTATACATCGCCTCGACTTTGGCTTTGGCATTGAGGGTCTGGGTTTCGGTGTTGCCGCTGGTATTCACATAACCCAGTTCCACATTGCCTTTATAAGTATTAACTTCTGCCGATTTTGCGGGCTGGTTAGGCGCTTCCTCCGCGTACCCGTTTGGCGACAACAATAAAACTGCCGTACAGAGTGATACATAGTGAAACAAAGGAATAGGTAGTGGATTATTGTTCAAAACCTTTTCTCCTCTTTTATTGGCGATTTGTTTTCTGTGTATTTTGCATACAGGATAGCGGTGTTATTGCCAACGCAAACTATCCATCAAATCAGGCAACCATAACGTTGTCTCGGGAAACAACATTATAACCGCTAAAGCAATAATTTGAATGGCCACAAACGGCAATATGCCGGTATAGATCTGCTGCATGCCAATCTGCGGCGGTGCCGCCGCCTTAAGATAAAACAGGGAAAATCCAAATGGTGGCGTTAAAAACGAGGTTTGCAGGTTCATGGCGATTAACACCGCAAACCATAACAAATCGACTTGGAAATGCGCGGCAATCGGCGCCAATATGGGTACGACGATAAAACAAATCTCGATAAAGTCCAGAAAAAAACCTAGCAAGAATATCAGCAGCATGCTGACCAGCAAAAAGCCCCATTCGCCGCCCGGCAAACCGGTCATAACATCTTTAACCAGTTCGTCGCCCCCCATGCCGCGAAACACCAACCCAAACGCCGTGGCGCCGATCAAGATCAAAAACACCATGCTGGTCATTCGCGTGGTGCTGCGCATGGCGGCGTTGAGATTTTCCCGGGTTAATTTTTTGTGCGCGGCGGCCAGCGCCATAGCGCCCAGAGCACCGACAGCCGCGGATTCCGTCGGCGAGGCCACACCGAAAAAGATAGACCCCAAAACCGCCACCATCAACAGTAAGGGCGGAATCAGACTTTTTATCACCCGATGGCCCAAGTCACCGGCATTCGCTGTGTTGTCGGCGTTAACGGTGTTCAAGGCCGGCGCATACGACGGGCGCATACGGGCGGTAATCAATATATAAACCACAAAAAGCCCGATTAATACCACGCCCGGCACAACCGCTCCCATAAACAATCGGCCAACGGGCACGCCGACCACATCCCCCAGCAAAACCAGAATAATGCTCGGAGGTATGATTTGCCCCAAGGTTCCCGCCGCTGCGATTGTGCCTGTGGCCAACTGCGGTCTATACCCGTGCTTCAACATGACCGGCAATGCGATGACGGCCATGGTGACGACCGTGGCGCCCACCACACCGGTGGTGGCTGCCAACAATGCCCCGACGATCACGATGGAAACCCCCATGCCGCCGTTGAGCTTGCCGAATAACCGGCCCATGGTTTCCAACAAATCTTCCGCCAGGCCGGATTTTTCCAGAATGATTCCCATGAACACGAATAATGGCACGGCCAACAAGGTGAAATTGGTCATCACCCCCCAAATTCTCAGCGGTAACAACGAGAAGAAATCCAGGCCTAAAAACACGCCGCCAAACAGCAACGCTACCGTGCCCAACGCGAACGCCACCGGGTAGCCCAGCAACAACACTACGATGGCCACCAACAACATGATTACCGCCCAAACTTCCATCACTGCCCCTCACTATCAGTGTTTGTACGAGAAGCATCGGTTGGCCGGTTTGCGGAGGGACTTGTTAACGTCGCGGTTATAGTCATTAAGGCGCGTAGCATTTGCGCCACACCTTGCAATATCAATAATGCAAAACCTACGGGAATAGCGGCTTTTAATAAAAACCGGTAGGGTAGCCCGCCAGGGTCGGGAGACCCTTCGCCCATGGCAAAGGCGTTGCCCACAAACGGGCCGGAACTGACGATAATCAGCACACAAAACGGTATCAGCAAAAACAACGTGCCGAACAAATCGACATAAGCTCGGCGCCGATCATTCATCCAGCGGCTTTGATAAAAAATATCCACGCGCACGTGTGCATCGTGCTTCAAGGTATATGCCGCACCAAACAGAAACACCAGGGCGAACAAATGCCACTCCAGTTCTTGCAACGCCACCGAACCGATGTGGAAGAGGTAGCGCATGCCGATGTCATATACGATGATTAACACCATCACCAACACCAACCAGGCTATGGCCCGGCCGGTCCATTCACTGATGGAATCGATGATGCGGGTGGATTTTTCGAGAAAAGAGTTGGGCACGTTTATTTGGGTTTATTGTTTTATCAGAACTTCTAATTT
>JASFLF010000421.1:0-4331 GCA_050118235.1 Gammaproteobacteria bacterium
ATATTGGCTGGAAGAGTATCATCTGGACGGTTTGCGTTTTGACGCCGTACATGCCATTTGCGACGACTCGCGGCCGGATATCCTGCAAGAGCTGTCCGAACGGGTGCACAACGGCCCGGGACTCGATCGGCACATTCATTTAATGCTGGAAAACGACAATAACGCTGCTCACTATTTGCGGCCTCGCAAAGAAGGCACGCCGCATTTTGCAGCGCAATGGAACGATGATATCCATCATATTCTTCATATTTTACTAACCGGTGAAACCGGTGGCTATTATCAGGATTACGCCGATAACACCATACAACACTTTGCGCGCTGTCTTACGGAAGGATTTGCTTATCAAGGTGAAGTATCGGCCTACCGCGACGGCCGGTATCGCGGCGAACCCAGCGGGGATCTACCGCCCACGGCATTTGTGTCGTTTCTGCAGAATCACGATCAAGTCGGCAACCGCGCTCTGGGTGAGCGCGTGGGCGATTTGTGTACCGATGAGGCATTGCGCGCGGCCACGGCGGTATTACTGCTGGCGCCAGCGGTGCCAATGTTGTTCATGGGGCAGGAATGGAACAGCCGCCAACCATTTCCCTATTTTGTGGATTTCGACGAAGAACTGGGCGGCAATGTCACCCAAGGCCGCCTGAAAGAGTTCGCCAAATTTCCGGAATTTCATAGCAGCGCTTCACGCAGCAAAATACCGCCTCCAAATGAAGAGGTAACATTCTTAAAAGCGAAACTTCAATGGCGGGATTTGGACGAAGCTGTACACCATCAATGGTTGGAATTGCACCGATTTCTATTGTCCATACGCCATCAAACCATCGAACCGCGACTGGCAAATATGGGTAGCGGCCAGGCCCATTACGAAGTTGCCGGAGCACGGGCGTTAACGGTGACCTGGACTTTGGCCGATCAAAGTGCGCTTAAGCTTATCGCCAATCTGGGCGATCACGCACAGGCTTGTGATTGGCTGGCGAGCGGTGAGTTGCTATATACTACCCATGGGGATTTTCACCAGCAGTTAAACCGCAAGTTGTTAAGGCCCTGGTCCATGGCCTGGTTTTTAGTTCCACCGCGCGACGAAACCTTTTTATAAATTTGTGTATAAAGAGGTATGGATACAAATCCCATGAATACCTTAGCGATCGACAAAAACAGACCGCAAGCTTCCAGCGAAGCGGGTGAGCAACAGGACTCGTTACAAGGCCTGGAAGCCCGGCAACCGATTGATCCGATAATTCCAAATGCGTCTTATCGCATGCAATTACACAAGGATTTCACTTTTCGCGATGCCGCTGAATTACTCGACTATTTAAAAGCGCTTGGCATCACCCATTGCTATACCTCGCCCTGGCTCAAAGCGCGCCCGGGCAGTAAACACGGTTACGATATCGTCGACCATAATGAAATTAATCCTGAAATCGGCGATCGTGATTCCTTAATAGCATTAGTCAACGAAATGCATCGCCGCAACATGGGATTGATTGCCGATATAGTACCCAACCATATGGCTATTATGGGGTCGGACAACGCCTGGTGGTTGGATGTGCTGGAAAACGGTCCGGCCTCCGTATATGCCCACTTCTTTGACATCGATTGGCGACCGGTGAAGCGTGAGTTGTTCAATAAAATCGAGGTACCGGTCTTGGGAGATCACTACGGTATCGTGTTGGAAAGCGGCGAGTTGCAGCTGAAGTTCGATGAGCATGCCGGCGCGTTTTCCGTGGTTTATTATGAACACTGCTTTCCCATAGATCCCAAAACCTATCCCCTAATCCTACATGCAGACCATTCGCGACTGGGAGAGGAAGTGAGCGAGGAGGCGCATCAGGAGTACCAGAGCCTGGACAACAGTTTTACTAAGCTGCCGTCCAGGACAATGACCGATCCACATTCGGTGGAAGAACGCAAGCGCGATAAAGAAATATTTAAGCAGCGCCTGGCCGTGTTGGCCGCTAAACATCCTGCGCTAGATCGCTTTATTCGGGGACGCGTTGAGGAAATCAACCGCGTGCCTCAGGTGGCAGGCGAATCACAACTGCACCAATTGCTGGAACAGCAAGCTTATCGCCTGGCTAACTGGCGGGTGGCCGGTGATGAAATCAACTACCGCCGGTTTTTCGATATAAACGAATTGGCTGGATTGCGTACTGAAGAGCCGGAAGTATTTAGCGCAACTCATAGCTTAGTATTATCATTGGTGCAAAGTGGGGTGATAGATGGCTTGCGCATAGACCACGCCGATGGATTGTATGATCCGGTGGCTTATTATCAACGGCTGAATCAGAACCTGTCGGAAGTATTGAGGGGCCCTCTGACCCAGCATTCGCCCCCATTGTATGTCGTAGCGGAGAAAATCGTCGCTAATTACGAATATCTTTCCACTAGTTGGCCGGTGCACGGCACGACAGGTTACGAGTTCGCCAGTGTCGCCAACGGTGTATTTGTGAACGCGGCGGCGGAAAAAATCCTTACCCAGACTTATACGCGGTTTATCGGGAAAAAAACTGATTTTGACCAATTGGTCTATGAAGCCAAAGACCATATGATGCGTATTGCATTGGCCAGTGAACTGAACGTGCTTGCCAACCTGCTCAATCAAATATCCGAAGCCAATCCCCGCACTAGAGACTACACGCTAAACGCGTTAAGGTATGCCTTGCGGGAAGTGGTGACCTGTTTTCCGGTGTACCGCACTTACACTAATTCATCTATCATGAGTAAGGCGGATCGCAGATATATCGATTGGGCGGTGTCGCAAGCCCGGCACCGAAGTCGCGCTCCGGACAAGACTATATTCGATTTTATCCGCCGGGTATTGACTGTCGATTCCGAGTTGGAAGTGGATCAACAGGTATTAGTGCGTTTCACTCAGAAGTTTCAGCAGTACACCGCACCGGTGATGGCCAAAGGCTATGAAGACACCGCCTTGTACGAATATCACCGGCTGATATCGCTTAATGAAGTGGGCGGTGACCCCCGGGTTTTCGGTTGCTCAGTCAATGCGTTTCATCATTTCAATCAAGAACGTGCCAGGCAATGGCCGCATGCCATGCTGAGCTTGTCCACGCATGACACCAAGCGCAGCGCCGATGTGCGAGCCCGCGTCAATGTGTTGAGTGAAATACCCGCCCTATGGCAGGAAACTGTGTCAAAATGGAGCCGATTAAACCACCGTCTTAAAAAGCGTACGGACAATCAACTGGCACCTTCACGGAACGACGAATATCTGTTTTATCAAACCTTGGTGGGCTCGTGGCCTTTGGATGAGTTGGATGAAGCCGGGCTGCAGCTTTACCGCGAGAGAATCGGCGAATACATGATCAAGGCGTCAAGGGAGGCTAAGCGGCGTACATCCTGGACTAATGCGGATGAAGATTATGAACAAGCGCTTCGGGATTTTGTGACGCGGGCATTGGACTTTAACAATCCTTTTGTTAAGGATTGCGGCCGCTTGATAAAACAAATTGGCATCCCGGGTTTATATAACGCGTTGTCACAAACACTGCTGCAACTTACTTCGCCGGGAATGCCGGATATTTACCAAGGCGAGGAACTATGGCGTTTTTCCCTGGTGGATCCCGATAACCGTCGTGCCGTGGATTTTGCCAAACGCGGTCGATTGCTCGCCGGGGTCCAGGCAATATTGCAACGCCAACCGGTTCAGCGCCGCGAGGCCTTGCAGGAAATGTTACAGCACATAGAAGATGGCCGCATCAAACTGTTTGCAATTCTTCAAATTCTGGCGTTTCGAAATCAACATGCCGCGTTGTTCAGCAGCGGGGACTACATGAAGTTGGAATGCCACGGCGAACAAGCTGAGCACGTTATCGCCTTCGCTCGGAACTACAAACAGGAAACCGCCATTATTATTGCGCCGCGCTGCGTCGCCGCAATGCTCTCAGAGCAAACCAGGCGGTTATCAGCCGGTCAATGGCAGGACACGTTTTTACAAGTACCGGCAATACTCCCAACGCAGTACCAGGAAATGTTCTCAGGACTGATAATTGAGACGCAAATTGCTAAACCCCCCGATTTTGAAGATACCGACAATAACGCGAGGGAAAATATTCCTCTGAAAAGGTTACCGGTGGGTGATATTCTGCGGTATTTTCCTCTTGCGCTATTGCATGGTCATAATCGGGAAGAAGAGCAGTAAAACAATGCGTTAAAACTTCGACTACCTCCCATTGGGGCAGAGACATAGCCCTCAAAGCGTATTCATCCGCCGGACGGTTTTAATAGGACTTCCATCGCGATTAATCAGGTCGCGTATTGCTGGGGTTGTGCATGCTACGGTATGGACACGCGGGATTGACAAATAC
The DNA here is from genome assembly GCA_050118235.1 of Gammaproteobacteria bacterium. Lineage (GTDB taxonomy): Bacteria > Pseudomonadota > Gammaproteobacteria > SZUA-152 > SZUA-152 > JAJDNG01. The sequence goes on from JASFLF010000421.1 coordinate 4,326, forward strand.
CGACTA
>JASFLF010000422.1:0-4319 GCA_050118235.1 Gammaproteobacteria bacterium
GAGTTGGGAAATACGCTGTTGGATTTTATCGTTGGGTGCACCGGATCTTGCAAGTCCGCTGAGGTCACCTTTCACATCCGCCAGAAACACCGGAACACCGGCGCGGCCAAAGCCTTCCGCCATTACTTGCAGAGTGACTGTTTTTCCGGTTCCAGTGGCGCCGGTAATCAAACCGTGGCGACTGGCCATTCGCAGGTATAAGGCACGGATTGTGGAATTCGGTGAGTGTTGTTTTGGGGGTAATGTGCTGGCAAGGGCGATTTTCAGCAACATTTTTTAGACGCCATTTTAACCACGCCGCTGAATAAAATTGTGGTACCACTTGGGATGACGTAAGGTAGTTTTTCTGACGATCATAATAACTGTGCCAGGCAAAACAAGATCACAAAACAAATATTTCGATCAGTAACCGCAGGGGGCTACTATGAATTATCGCTATATACGTAAGACGCGTCATAAATCAGCATCATTTGTTGGCGTATGCCTGATCAGTATTATTTATTCAGGCGCCATCTACGCACATGCTCAGTTTACAATCGATGGGGCTACACCGCCTCGCTATAACACCGATAGCATAAAAACCTCGCCACCGTGTGGTGCCGAATCCGCCTGGGCGTCATATCGCAGCAACCGAAAAGGGATTTTTCTACAAGGTCAGACTATTACCTTGGAATGGATTGAAACCGTCAATCACCCCGGCTCATTCGAATTTGATTTCGCGGCTGCTAACGACGAGGCATTTGTCCAGCTTATTCCTCCTGTGGCCGATACCCAAGACCTTACACCAACCCCACACTACTACAGCCAGACCATCCAGCTGAATTATGATCCATGTGACGCGTGCACCTTACGAATGAGCCAAAATATGGGTAACCAGGGAAATTACTATTATTCTTGTGCCGATATCGTAATTGTGTCGGGCAACGATGTTACACCTCCGCAGGAAGTCAGCGGCGCAACGGCGAACATGGTTTCAAACGGTGTACAAATAGCCTGGACCAATCCGGCGGATTCTCAGGGCACCATCGTTTTGCGGAACACAGCGGCTATAAGCGGACATCCGAGTGATAGAACAGACTATATAACCGGTGATTCTATAGGTAATGCGCAAGTGGTTTACAAAGGCAGCGGTACCGGGTTTATTGATATCAATGTCGCGGCTGGCACTGAGTATACTTACGCGGTATTCACTTACGACGCCGACTACAACTACAACAGTGGCGTATCCCAAACCATTACCACGGCGGTGGTCACTGATCCTGGTGGAGATTCAGGAGGCGATGCTGGTGGCGAACCGGATGGCTCCACTACGATGAACAATACTGATAGCGGCGGTGGCGCGGGATCTTGGGCGCTAATTCTACTGGCCACGTTGTTGATATTTCAAAGACCGGCATGGAAAAAGTTGATGTAACAGATTAGTAAGATTCGCCGCAAAAAAGTGCTCAGAATGACACGGTATTGCCATCATTCTGAGTCTTTGGATCTTCGACGCGTACTCTCTATCTAAGCATCACTAAAGCGATACATTCCCATGAGTAATTGCGCGTGGCACTTCTTCGCAAGCCCGAATGACGCCGCTTTGGAACAACGCCTCTCCCAACGGTGTATGCGGTGCCGGCTTGCCCAATGTCGCCTTTAACTTATCATCCGACAAATTCACCACCTCGTTCCACAAATACCGCATTTCAAGTAAACTGCGAAACAAAGTGAAAAATGGCGACATCAAGCGCGTTGCCCACCAGGGAAAAGCTTTAATCACAACTTTCTTGCCCGTGGCGCTGCGAATAGCTTCTGCCATTTCATTGAAGGTGATCCGATAACCTCTAAAATGAAACACATTATAAGCGCTCAATACTTCTTGTTTAGCAACCAATTCAGCAACCGTTTGCGCCACATCCGGCAAATAGGCCCAAGTGTGCTGCAGGTCGACCGGCCCGGGCGCGTTAAGAGTATAACCTTGCGAATTCGGCTTGATCAGCTGCCTAATCCAAGTGCTGGGCGCGTGAGTGCCAATAAAATCACCACAACGAATAACAACAACCTTGGCACCCCGCTGCGCGGCCAGTTGCAAACGTTCTTCCATCGCCACACGCATTTTGCCTTTTGAAGAAACCGGCCGAAAAGGTGAGGTTTCGTCAAACACCGGACCATCCACCGGATCGAATACATACACATTGCCCGGAAACACCACAGTGAGTCGGTTTTCTTCGGCCACGGTGGCAGCGTTCTCCAACCACGGCAGAGCTTTGCCTTTCCAGGCATAGTTGGCGGGATTGATACCGTAAATCATAAGATCAACACCGTGAGCGGCAGCACGCACGTCGTCAAGATTCGCGGCGTTTCCCGTTACCACCTCGGTGGAGGCGAACTGCTGGGGCAGCTTGGTGGGATCGCGCATCAACACCCGAAGCGACCAGCCATGTTTGGTCAGTGCCTGCGCCACATGGCCGCCAAATCCGCCTGTAATTCCCATAATCAATGCGGTTTTCATACGATCTCCTTTGAAGAGGTTTTGGTTAATGGACTTTGATGATAGTATGGTTATTCATTTGTATTCTTTCTATAGATAATATTCGATATCCGCTATACAAATATGAATAACCTGAACTGGAATTTAATCCACACATTCCTCACCGTGGCCCGCAAAGGCAGCTTGTCGGCCGCAGCGCGGGAACTGGGTGTATCGCAACCTACGTTGAGCCGGGATATCCAGGCATTGGAAACAGCCACCGAACTGAATCTTTTCAAGCGCACGACCCAGGGATTGCAATTAACCGAAGCCGGGCAACAACTGGTGGACGCCGCCACGCGCATGGACCAAGCCGCCGATCTATTTGCCAGACAGGCATCGGGAATGTCGGTGGAACTGCAAGGCACCGTGCGTATCAGTGCCAACGAGATCATTGGCATTTATTTATTGCCTGCGGCCATCGCCGCATTTCGCGACCAACACCCCGGCGTGCAAATCGAAATCGTTATAACCAACCAAGCCAGCAGTCTTAGCAAGCGCGAAGCTGACATTGCGTTGCGCATGTTCCAGCCCAGCCAGCCGGACCTGGTTGCTCGGCGCTTACCCGATATGGAATTGGGTTTCTATGCCCACCGCGACTATATACAAAAGCGCGGAGAACCCCGTAATTTTGAGGAGTTTAAACAACACACCATCATTGGCTTCGATGAGGACATGGAATACATCGAATCGGCCGCACAATTGGGATACCAGTTCACGCGCGATAACTTTGCGCTGCGCACAGACCATATGCTCATGCAAATCAACCTGGCTCGCGCCGGCGCGGGCATCATCGGTACCCATGTTGGTTTGGCGGAAAAGTGGAGCGAACTGGAAAGAATATTAGAATGGATAAAGTTGCCATCGTTGGAATTCTGGATCGTGTGCCACAGCGATGTGCAATACAACACCCGCATACGGTCGGTGATGCAGTTTTTGATTCAGTGGTTTGAATTGGAACCTTACAAATACCCAATATTATGAGAAACGTAGTACTTTGGAAAAGCGCCCCCGTTACAGTATGACTTCCGGTAGCGAGATCCGGCCAATAAGGGCGAGGTTAACGTGCATGCGAAATAAGCAAGTAACCATCTATTTCTAGAATCAAAAATTCTGCTGGAACTTTCAAATTATGGATGTTGAATCTTAGTTCTTTATTGGGACACCATTATTATACTTTTTCGCTATCTCCGCATCCTCTATGGCGCAATCATAAATCGCCAAAAAATATATGCTCCCCAGCCATGTGCGACCATCGATTGCTTCGTTGGCGATCAATAGCGGGTATCTGTCACTCCAAGTGCTGAAGTCACCCTCCAACAATACTGAGGCCGCGTGCGAACCGTTGATGAAGTAGCTGGCTTTGGCCGTTTCTGTGTCCCATGTCAGTACTAAATGGGTTAGTTCTCTGGTGACGGTTCCCGGATCCGTTGTAATCGGGTTTATTTCACCGCGACTGGTGTTCAATTTTCCGTTTGTGTTAGAGGTGGAGGTGCGTAAACGCAAGATATATTTATCGGCTTCCTGGCCGATCGTTAAATTTCTATTTCCGTAATCTATTGAAAGCGATACGATACGTGCCGGTCCCGATTGAGTGATATTCTCCGGCTTCATCCACAGCTCTACCGTTAACTCATTGCTGCTTCGCAAAGCATCAACAATTCGATTGGCGGTGTTTTGGTTTCTGTCGGAAATAATAATGGTCGATTTATTGATTGCGAGACCGTTTTCCAGCCAAGAAACAGCGGTTGGGTTTTGTATCGTTAGGTTGACAGGAGGTGTCAGCCCGCTAGAGTCGATGATGACT
>JASFLF010000423.1:0-4319 GCA_050118235.1 Gammaproteobacteria bacterium
TCACGTTCAGCACCGGCATTGCCCTATATCCGCATGATGGCGATCAAGTGGATGATTTGTTGCGCCATGCGGATACCGCCATGTACCGTGCGAAATCTTCGGGATCCAGCCAGTACCGATTTTACGCCCCCGATATGAACGCCCGCGGTCATGAATTGCTGGCCATGGAAGCGGATTTGCGCTACGCCCTCGATCATCACGAATTTCTCCTGCATTACCAACCTCAGGTGGAGTTGCGCAGCGGCCGGATTGCCGGTTTGGAGGGATTGATCCGTTGGCAACACCCCAAGCGCGGCCTGATGTCGCCCGATGACTTTGTGTATTTATTAGAAAACTCCGGCCTGATTACCTCTGTCGGTGAATGGGTTTTGCGGCAAGCTTGCATAATGCATCGCCATTGGCGCGAAGCGGGATTTCAAACCAAACACATCTCTGTCAATGTTTCCGCAGTACAGTTTAACGACGTAGAATTGCTGGACAAAGTCTGCCGGGCGATGAAGGAAGAGAATATGCCGCCGCATATGTTGGAACTGGAAATAACGGAAAATATTGTAATGCGCGATCCGGAAAATACAACCGAAGTTCTCCAAGCGCTGCATGACTTGGGCGTGCGTATTGCTATTGACGATTTTGGTACCGGCTACTCGTCACTGGCTTACCTTAAACGCTTTCCATTGAACGTTCTAAAGATTGACAAGACCTTCGTGGGCGACCTGGGTAAGGATTCCGGAAACGCCATTGTAGAAGCCAGCATTTCCCTGGCTCAAAAGCTTGGTTTTGAAATCGTTGCGGAGGGCGTGGAGACGGCGGAGCAACTCGAGTTCCTGCGCCATCATGGTTGCGATCTCGTCCAAGGTTTTCACTTGGACCGCCCCCTGCCTCAGAGCGAAGTCACACAATCTCTGGACAAGGTGTGGCACTGGTAAACATTCTTTTCTATTTTTGTACTCAGACCACCAGCCTTTTGGCACTCGCATGGGTTGTAGGTCAACACGTGTGTGCTGTATTGCATTAAATGCTCAATCTGCTTTCACATCAATTTGTCGGTGGATTTAATGAAACGTGGCGGCGGAATACGCTGCCCTTTTCCACTTACGGGCTGCAATGACTGTCGAATCCATTCTTTACCAGATCAGTACGGTATTAAAATTCCCTTAAAACAATACGTTACACATGGACGCTCTTGGTTAATCATTGATCCTAAAGAACTTTAACAAGTTATTCGATATAACAAGGAGTCAACGAACCACTTTAGTATGTACTTATGCATAAACGTATTGTAATAACAATTTTATTGACCATACTGACCACTGGATACGTTCATGCCAAGTCTGAAAACGCTATTACTCTGGGTATTCTTCCTTATATAAGTCCCGGTAAACTAATAAAATTTCACCGTCCGCTGAAAGAGTATTTATCACGCGTGCTGGGCAAACCGGTAACCATCGTGACGGCATCCGATTTTCCGACATTCATCCAGCGTACCCGCGAAGGATCATACGACTATGTTCTAACCGCACCGCATTTCGGGCGGCTGGCAGAGGTACGAGACAACTGCAAGCGAGTCGCGGCATCAAAACATGAAGTGCAAGGCGTTTACCTGGCACGGGTGGATTCAGATATTCATCGGTTGGAGGACCTCGAAGGCCGAAAAATTATAATGGCAGACAAGCTCGCCATTATTTATCAAATGGCCGAACGTCAGCTTGAAGAAATAGGGTTGGTTAGCGGTAAGAACATCACCATCCACGAGACCAATACCCACAACAATGCCATGATTGCGGCGGCACGGCATGAATCGGACGTCGCCATTGTCGGCATTAGAATTTGGAAGAAATTGGGAAATAATTTTCGCGATACATTACGTGTGATAGGCACCACACCCCTGGAGCCGGGTTTTATGTTCATGGCAAACCCAAACCTGGCTAACAGCCATATCGATAAAATGCGCGATGCATTGCTTGAATTTGAGAATAGTCCGGAGGGCAAAGTCTATTTTGAGCGTACCGGTTTTGGGGGATTTCGGAAAATCGACAATGCCACCATGCTGCGACTAGATCCTTACATAAAAGTTTTTAATACAAATCAATAAGTCTTAGTAGAATATTGCTCTCAATCTATCGCACAATTCGCTTTAAATTCTTACTCATTGCGATAGTGATCGAGGTCACTATGCTTGGTCTGTTAATTTCAAACAGCTTGCGATTGTTAAATTCTTCTTATAATGAACAAATCCAAACTCGGGTAGAGGAACTGGCGTCGTTATTGGACGCCGCCATCAGCGCCCGCTTATTTGAGCGGGACCATGCCTCTGTTGTTGAAATATTGAATGACTTGGTTCAACACCGCAACAGTGGTTTTAAATACATTGTCGTATATGACGACCAATTTAAACTTTTCGCAAAAAGCGGGACGATCGACCCCGTCCACATGCCCCAGTTGGACAATAGTCTTAATGATAACGCATCCGATTTGGTGTATGACAATGTGAGCCCTTTAAAGCTAAGCGGTGAGCGCATCGGTCAAGTGCGCTACGGCCTTGCTTTAGACTCATTGGTAGCATCACGAGATAACATACTAAAGCAAGGTATTTTCATCGCATCGGTGGAAGTAACGTTGTCTTGTTTGTTATTGGGCATCGCCGGTTTTTTCTTGACTCGCCATATCTGTCACCTTCTGAAAGCCACTGAAATCATATCCGGCGGAGACTATACCCATCGCATCGCCGTTCAATCAAAAGATGAAATAGGACTGTTAGGGGAAAGCTTTAACAACATGACTGCGCAGTTAAAGCTCACCATAGACCAAAAGGACGCGATGGCTAAACAACTGCAAATAAAAGCCCGGGACTTGGAAAACCAGAAGTTTGCCTTAGATGAACACGCGATTGTCAGCATCTTAAATCAACAAGGTTTGATTACTTATGTCAACGATACGCTATGCCAGATCAGTCAATTCGAAAAAGAGGAAATATTAGGGAAAAAATACAATTTTCTCAATGGCGGTACGGATACGGACCGCCAGTGTATTCATATTTGGGACAGCATTCAACGGGGAACAGTTTGGCACGGCGAAATAAAAAACAAAAAAAAGGACGGCAGTTACTACTGGGTTGAAACCAGTATAGTACCGTTTTTAAATCAACAGGGTATACCTTATCAATACGTATCCATCCAAACAGATATTACCAGCACTAGAGAATCAGAAGCCTTAATAAGGAAGCAATACGCGTTGGCCAACACTATTACCGGCCTGCAGGAATCTTTTATAATACAAGCCAACTCGCGACTTTTTGAAACCATGCTTGCTGATTTTAGGGCCTTAACGCAAAGTTGCTGTGGTTTTCTGGGTGAAATCCATAGTGTAGATAACCATTCTTGTCTCCGCATTCAAGCCTCAAAAAATATCGATTGGAGAGATTTTTCTTCCAATGACGGGGAAATACGTGAGTTCAACCCTCTTTTTAATCTTGTGTCGATCAATCAGCAATTGGTGATTGTAAACGACGTAACGGCACACCCCTATAGTGGCTACTTTCCTCAACCATCGGAGCCGTTGGAAAATTTCATCATGCTACCGCTGGTGCGCGGTGACCATACTGTCGGTGTACTAGGATTAGTCAATCGTGAGGAAGGCTTTGACAGCGAGATTGCGGAGTTTCTTGAACCACTCACAATGACTTGCACCAATATTATTGAGGCATATAAAAACGTCGAGCGCCGCAAAGAAGCTGAGAAAGCATTGAAAGTGGCCAATGAAGAACTTGAAATCCGTGTTCAAGAACGCACTGGTGAACTGTTGGAGTCCAATCGGCATTTACAAGACAGTAAATCCCGTATCACTGCCATAATGGAAAACGTGGCCGATGGCATCATTACTTACGATGAAAACAATATTATAGAGTCCTTTAACCGGGCGGCCGAACAGATTTTTGGCTATAGCGCCGCGGAAGCCTCGGGTCGCAACATCGCGTTTCTAATTCGGATTCCGCAATCCTTGCCCTCTGCAAGCGCAGACATATCCGATCTGACACAGCATCTCGATGCTCTCAATTCCAAAAGTGGCGAACAGTCCAGTCCGGTTTCCGAAAACACTGTCATCAATGTGGATGAAAGTATTTGGCAAAAGAAAGCAAAAGGAGCGCAAAGCAAAGAAGTTACGGCAATGCGTAAAGATGGGGGCGTATTCCCACTGGAGCTTAGTGTCCGGCAAGTTACTCTGGACAACCAATGTCTTTCGATTGCTATTGTACGCGACATTACCGAGCGCAAAGCGGAACTCGAGCACCTGCAGCATTTGGCCGACCACGACGCGCTGAC
>JASFLF010000424.1:0-4314 GCA_050118235.1 Gammaproteobacteria bacterium
ACAATACATCATTGTCGCCGCGTCCGGGGACATACCAGCCGTGCAATTGTTGCTGATCTTCGGTGGCAAAGTGAACACTTTCGTACGCCAATCCGATTTGTTCGGGATTCGCCGTTAGATCCCGGGAAGGCAGGTTGGGGTAATACACCATGCTGCACTGACTTAACACCAGAATTAACAGCAGGGCGCAATAGAGGGTAAACAATAATTTGCCAGCCAGTAGCAGTTGATCCCAAGCCATCGTTCACTTTGAATTGTCGATTATTTTGTTTGGTTTTGAACCAGTTAGGTGTCATCGCCTTTATATTAAGCATAGCAGAGAATATCATTATAAATTGCCAGGCTACCCTCATCTCTGTCTGGCTATCTTGGTTGGCATAATGACCGTGGTTTAGAGAAAATTTTGTTTTAGCGAAAAATTTTGTGAAACAATTCAAGTTAAAATGTACTTTTTCGTAAAGTGAAGCGATTTTTGACCGAAATTACTCTTATCGATAATTTCACTATAAAGACGCTACTTGCGATAAAACGTCAGATGAACGATATTCCAATTATCATCGATGTGGAAGCTTCCGGCTTCGGTGCGGGCAGTTATCCCATTGAAGTGGGTATTGCCATGCCGGAAGGGTCGGATTATTGCCGGCTGATTCGCCCGGAGCCCAGTTGGACCCGCTGGGACGAAGATACTGAAAAAGTGCATGGTATTACCCGCGAGATATTGCAAAGCCATGGGAAACCAATCACGGAAGTGGCCGAACAACTCAATGATATTCTCGGCAACAAGGTCGTCTACAGTGATGGCTGGGGCTACGATCAAACCTGGTTGAGATTGTTGTATCACCATGCGGGCACCGAGCAACAATTTCAGTTGGAGCCGTTAACCGCTATTATGAGCGATCACCAAATGCGCATGTGGGAACGCACCAAATGGGGAGTCATTCGGGAGTTTAATCTCAAGCGACACCGCGCCAGCTCGGATGCAAAAATACTACAATTGACCTATTTGCGGTCGTTAGAAACCAAATTGCGTTTGATCTGAATATGGTCGGCCATGCGCGCGTAAGAGTGCGATCAATTGTAGTGCAATCTCGACAATAACTACAAAAAACACTAACTAAAAAAGATAAAAAATATTTGCGTTAATGCCCCGGCGCAATATGGCATAATGGTACATTAATAATTATTGTCATATGACCAACGGTGTGCCATGACTATTCGTGTAGCGATCAATCATAAAACGCGGTACCAATACGATCGATTGGTTTCCTTGTCACCACATGTCTTTCGTTTGCGCCCGGCGGTGCATTCCAGAACACCCATCGAGTCTTACTCCCTCACCATCAAGCCTTCAAACCATTTTATCAATTGGCAACAAGATCCATTTGGGAATTATTTGGCGCGGGTGGTATTTACGGAGAAGACCAAAGAGTTGTATCTGGAAGTGGATTTGATCGCCGATATGACGGTAATCAATCCATTTGACTTTTTTGTAGAGGAATACGCCAAAGACTACCCCTTTAGCTACGACGCTCAATTGAAAAAAGAGTTAACGCCTTATCTGGACATCAAAGAGTCCGGTCCACTGTTAACCGAATGGTTGGCGGGCGTTGACCGCGAAAAAAAAAGCATCAATGATTTCCTGGTTGATTTAAACCGCGATCTGCAAAAAGACATCGGCTACAACATTCGCATGGAGCCTGGAATCCAGAGTTGTGAAGAGACCTTGAAAATCGCCCGCGGTTCCTGCCGGGATACCGGTTGGTTACTGGTGCAGATTCTAAGGCACCTGGGATTGGCGGCGCGTTTTGTCTCCGGTTACCTGGTGCAGCTTACCGCAGATGTTAAATCCCTTGACGGTCCTTCGGGTCCGGAACATGATTTTACGGACTTGCATGCCTGGTGTGAAGTCTATGTGCCCGGCGCGGGCTGGCTGGGTCTGGACCCCACCTCGGGGCTGTTCGCCGGCGAAGGGCATATCCCGCTGGCATGTACGCCCGATCCCATAAGCGCGGCACCCGTCACTGGTTATAGCGATAAATGCGAGACCGAGTTCTTTTTTAACAACACGGTGACACGCATACACGAAGATCCCCGAGTGACCAAACCGTTCACCGAAGAGCAATGGGTGAATATCGGCGCGCTGGGTCGCGCCGTGGATCAGGAATTGATACAAAACGACGTACGGTTGACCATGGGCGGTGAACCCACCTTTGTGTCAATTGACGATATGGAATCGGCGCAGTGGAATACCGCGGCTTTGGGAGATCATAAACGCCAGCTGGCTGACGACATATTTCAACGTCTGGCCGATGAATTCGCGCCGGGGGCCTTGTTACACTACGGGCAAGGCAAGTGGTATCCGGGCGAACCCTTGCCCCGCTGGGCGTTAAGTTGTTTCTGGCGTAAGGATGGTGTGCCCATCTGGCACGATAAAGAGCTGATTGCCAAAGACAAGCAAAATTACGGATTCGGTAACGAAGACGCCAAACGGTTTGCCGAATCCATGTGCGGATTTTTACGCCTCAATACCAACTACCTCATTCCCGCTTACGAAGACACTTTGTATTATTTGTGGAAAGAGGGAAGCCTGCCGGATAATTTTGATCCCGTGGCGCAAAAGCTCAAAAAACCCGACGAACGCTTGCGCGTGGTGCAGCTTCTGGAAAAAGGTTTATCCAGCCCGGCGGGTTATGCGTTGCCCCTGCGCTGGGATCCTCATCGTGACGAGTGGCAAAGCAATCGCTGGAAATTCCGTCGCAAGCATATGTTCCTGGTGCCTGGCGATTCTCCCATGGGGTTGCGATTACCGTTGGAATCATTACCGTGGATCGCGGAAGAACAAAGGGAACAATACCACCCGCAAAGTTTGTTTGCGCCTTTGCCTCCGCTGGGGGATTATTATGGCGAAGTTACCCGCCGCTATAGCTATGTAGGCGATACGCAAAGTTCGGAATTACACAGCGCCGATTTACAACAGCAAGATATTGCCGATCGCAATCATTCCAAGAAACATAAAGCCCCGGTTGTCGTGACCCATAGCGCTTTGTGTGTGGAAGCGCGCAATGGGCTAATACACGTTTTTCTGCCGCCACTGACTCACTTGGAGCATTATTTGGAGTTAATTGCATCCGTGGAAGCAGCCGCCAGGGAATTGGATATGACCGTGCGTATCGAAGGTTATGAGCCGCCTGCCGATTACCGGGTTAACAAGTTAGCTGTGACGCCAGACCCCGGAGTGATCGAAGTCAACGTGCATCCAACTAACAGTTGGGACGAATTGGTGCGCAACACCGAGCGCCTGTATGAACATGCTCACCAGGCGCGGTTAGGCACGGAAAAATTTATGCTGGATGGCCGGCATACCGGCACAGGTGGTGGTAATCATGTTACGATCGGCGGCCCGACACCGGCGGACAGCCCGATTTTACGGCGCCCGGATCTGCTGCGTAGTTTGGTTTCCTATTGGCAACATCATCCTTCACTGTCGTATTTGTTCTCCGGGATGTTTATTGGGCCGACCAGCCAGGCACCCCGGGTGGACGAAGGCCGTGATGAGAGCTTGTATGAGCTGGAGATCGCGTTTCAACAAATGCCTGAGGGTGAGGTTCCCGAGCCCTGGTTGGTGGACCGCTTGATGCGCAACCTGCTGGTGGACATAACCGGCAATACTCATCGCGCCGAATTTTGCATTGATAAACTGTATTCGCCCGGCGGTGCCGCCGGGCGATTGGGGCTGGTGGAGTTCCGAGCGTTCGAAATGCCGCCTCACGCCCGCATGAGTGCGGTGCAAATGTTGTTGTTACGTATTTTGATCGCCCGGTTCTGGAAAACGCCATACGAGAAAAGCCTGGTGCGTTGGGGGACGGAACTTCACGACCGTTTTATGTTGCCTTATTACGTTTGGGCTGACATTAAAGATGTGGTGGAAGATTTGCAGCGCGCCGGATACCCCTTCCAAGCCCAATGGCTGGCCGCGTTTCTGGAGTTCCGGTTTCCTCACTATGGGTCCGTCCGGATTAACGATATTCATTTGGAATTGCGCGCCGGGTTGGAGCCTTGGCATGTGCTTGGCGAGGAAATCAGCAATCTGGGTACAGCCCGATTTGTGGATTCTTCGGTGGAGCGCCTGCAAGTCAGAGCAATGGGACTCACAGAGTCGCGCTACGTGATTACCTGCAACGGCCGGCGTGTTCCTTTGCACAATACCGGCACACAAGGGGAATACGTGGCCGGAGTGCGCTATCGCGCGTGGCAGCCGCCATCGGCTTTACATCCCACCATCGGTATTCATTCCCCGTTGGTGTTTGATGTCAT
>JASFLF010000425.1:0-4313 GCA_050118235.1 Gammaproteobacteria bacterium
ATCGCGTTAAATCCACTTGTATAGGAGTTATGGACACCGCTTTGTTGCGGATGGCAAAAAAATCGGTGCCGGGTCCGGCGTCCTCTTCCGGACCCACCGGGCCCACCCAATAAATAGGTTTGCCACGGGGATCGGTTTGTTTGACCACGGGCTCGGATTTGTGGCGTCTTCCCAAGCGAGTCGCATGCATACCTTGCAATTGCTCCAGAGGGATATCCGGCACATTCACATTTAAAATGGTATCCACCGGCAAAGGATGGTTTTTAAGCTTGTCCAACAGTTGCAATACGACATGTGTGGCGGTTTCGTAGTGGTTGAGTCGCTCTCCCGCCAAGGACACCGCCATTGCGGGCAAGCCCAAAAACCGACCTTCCATGGCGGCGGCTACCGTGCCGGAATAGATGACGTCGTCGCCCATATTGGAGCCGGCATTGATCCCCGACAACACCATGTCCGGTTCGTGATCCAGCAATCCGGTTATGGCCAAATGCACGCAATCGGTGGGCGTACCGTCCACAGAGATCACCCCAGGTTCCACTTGAGTGGCGCGAATGGGATTTTCCAAGGTAAGCGAATTACTGGCGCCGCTGCGGTTTCGATCCGGTGCCACCACCGTGACTTCCGCGACGGTTCTCAGTGCCTGCGCCAAACACACTATGCCGGGCGCATGATAGCCGTCGTCGTTACTGAGCAATATCCGCATGAACTTTGCTACCCCACGTTACTCATAAATTGTTCATTCACGTTATTCATAATCACCAGGCTGAGTCACCAACTCCCTCACCACACTGGTCGCATACGCACCCGACGGTAACGTAAAACACAAACGCAGGTCATCTTGATGGCTAAACTCCCACTCAAACGCACCGGGCAATAATCGTAAAGCGCGGCGCTGCGGCAGCAAGCCATGGTCTTCCAGGCCCTGCCGCCACGCCCGACAGTCTTGTAATGCCTGCAATTCCACGGCCCTGGCCTCACCGTGAGTGGCTAATTCGCCTTTGCCCCACAGCGGACCACTGGGGTGAATATCACCCGCCTGCAGCCGATTTCTAATGCTGTCGTCAATGTCATCGGCCACAAAAAAAGAACGACTGCCGTCCAGTATCATGGCATCGCCATTGATGGCTTGATCCCAGCGGTCCAAACTCACACGAAAGGATAACACCAGATTGAATAAATACCCGCGTGCCGCCGAATAATACAAGCCGCGCAAATAGCGGTTTTTAACCTTGCGACCGGTGGTGAACATCTGCAAGGCGGCACTCAAATTGTTTTCCGCAATACCAAAACGTTGCTCACCGAAATAGTTGGGCACGCCGCGGCGCTGCACCGCGTCTAAGCGCTCCCTGAGCTGTATCCTGTCGCCTAGTAGATGGCGCAGCGTCAAATGAAAGTGATTGGCCTGAATAGCCCCTTGTTTTAATTTGCGCTCATGACGACTGGTTTTGAGTAAATGGATACGATCGGATTCCAATTGCCCCCAGTCGGGCTCCGACTTTCCGGACATATCCACGCTAAACCATTGAGAGGTGACGCCATTGCGGTCCTTTAGACCGGCGTAACCCACTTGGCGGGTCGCTTGACTGTTAGTGATGCCGGCTATCCTGGCTATTTGCTTGACGAGTTCTTCGGTGGTGAGCTGACGCTTTTGCAGGTACAAATAGACATGATTGCCGTTGCCCGACGGCTCAAAGGAAAGGATTTCCCGCACACGAAAGTCTTCCACACCGCAACGCAGTTGGGCACTGGCCGTAGGCGTTTGGTACGCAAACGCCAAAGATTCCATATGGGATTGTGTTGCCAGAGAAGCAGCCGGACTATTCATGAGCCAGTAGCAAAACCACCGCATGCACGGCAATGCCTTCACCACGGCCGGTAAATCCCAGTTTTTCGGTGGTGGTAGCTTTTACGTTCAAGTTGTCTATATTGGTATCCAAGTCGCTGGCGAGGTTTTCCCGCATAGTATGAATGTGGGGCGCCATCTTGGGGGCCTGGGCGATGATAGTAATGTCGGCATTGCCCGTTCGCCAGCCTTTGTATTTCAGCAACTCAACCACCCGTCTCAACAAAACCCGGCTGTCGATGTTCTTAAATTCAGAATCACTGTCCGGAAAATGTTGCCCGATATCTCCTAATGCCGCCGCGCCCAACAAGCCGTCGCATAACGCGTGGATAACGACGTCTCCGTCCGAATGAGCCGCCAAACCTTTATCGTAAGGGATGTTCACACCTCCCAGAATTAAAGGCCTGCCATCGGTAAAACAATGCACGTCGTAGCCATGACCAATTCGCATCAGTTATTTTCCAATTTTTGTAAATTCAATATTTTATAAATTAGACGTTTTGTAAACCAAACGTTGTGTAAATTAAACGCTTTGTCAATCCAATGTTTCTAAATCCAATGTCTGCAAATAAAATTCAGCTAACGGCAAATCTTCCGGCCGGGTCACTTTGATGTTGTCCGCATGGCCTTCCACCAATTTGGGCTTCAGGCCAAGGTGTTCCATCGCCGAGGCTTCGTCGGTAACCAGAAAACCATCTTCGATGGCTTGCTGCAGAGCCTTACGAAGCGCCTGCAACCGGAACATTTGCGGTGTTTGCGCTTGCCACAAATCCCGGCGATCCACGGTCTCGATAATTTCTGCCGCCTTACCACCGCGTTTTAGGGTATCGTGTGCCGGCACCGCAAGTATCCCGCCAACAGGGTGGTCTTTGAGTTCATGAATCAATTTATCGATATCATGCAAACGCACACAGGGGCGGGCGGCATCGTGCACCAACACCCAATCATCTGCAGCGGCTATGTTGTTCAAGGCATTGAGCGCATTGATGACCGAATGACAACGTTCTTGCCCACCTTGTGCAACCACGACGGTTTTCTTGGTGTTAAGTGCTATAGATTCCCAATAAATATCCGAAGCGCTGATGGCCACCGCCACGCCGACAATGGATTCATGGCGCAATACCCGCTCCAGTGTATGTTCAATAATGGTTTTGTGGAGAACCGTTAAATACTGTTTGGGCTTTTCCGCTCCCATGCGGCTGCCAATGCCGGCAGCGGGCACTACCGCCCAATACTTTTGTTGAGTGTTTGATGTCGCCATAAACCGCAGAGTTTCTATTCGGGCGCCAGTTGAGTTTTTGGCGTATCGGGCGAGGGTTTTTTTTCGATGATCTGGAAAAACGTTTCGTCTTTTTTAATCATGCCCAATTCGCTACGGGCCCGCTCTTCTACCGCTTCCAAGCCTTGTTTTAAGTCCTGCACTTCGGCTTCAAGCGCCGCGTTACGCTCCAGCAATTGCCGGTTTTCCTGCTTTTGTTGTTCAATCGCGTCGCGCAGCGCCCACACTTCCCGCATATTGCCATCCCCAAACCAGAGCTTGTATTGCAGTAACAGGAATACAACGATGAGGACGGCAATCAGTACTTTCATTTAGGTTTTATTGTAATCCTCATCACAATCGTTTGAACGCGGACTTACCGGCGTAAACAGCCCGGCTACCCAATTGCTCTTCAATGCGTATCAATTGATTGTATTTGGCAATACGGTCGGAGCGCGACATGGAGCCGGTTTTGATTTGCCCCACATTGGTAGCCACCGCCAGGTCGGCGATGGTGGCATCTTCGGTTTCACCCGAGCGGTGGGAAATCACCGACGTGTAACCGGCTTTTTTGGCCATCTCGATACAGGACAGTGTTTCGGTTAACGTGCCGATTTGGTTCACTTTGATCAAAATGGAATTCGCGATGTTTTTATCAATGCCTTGTTTGAAAATTTCAGTGTTGGTAACGAACACGTCGTCCCCAACCAATTGAATTTTACTGCCTAAGCGGTTCGTTAAGGTGCCCCAACCATCCCAGTCACTCTCATCCATACCGTCTTCGATGCTCAATATGGGGTATTTATCCACCCAACCGGCCATCACATCGGTGAATTCATCCGAACTGAGATTTTTGTTTTCGGAGGCTAATACATATTTACCGTCTTTATAAAACTCGGAGGCGGCCGCATCGATGCCGATATAAATATCCTGCCCGGCTTTATAGCCGGCTTTTTCCACGGCTTCCAAAATCGCTTCGATGGCCGCTTCGTTGGAAGGCAAATCCGGCGCAAATCCGCCTTCATCTCCCACCGCGGTATTCAATCCACGGGAGCTGAGTACTTTCTTCAAATTGTGAAAGACCTCCGCCCCATAGCGAACGGCCTCGGCCAGGCTGGGTGCGCCTACAGGCAGGATCATAAATTCCTGTATGTCTACGTTGTTATCGGCGTGCGAACCGCCGTTGATGATATTCATCATGGGCACGGGCAT
>JASFLF010000426.1:0-4313 GCA_050118235.1 Gammaproteobacteria bacterium
GACACCAGGATATGCTCAATTGGGGAGGATATAGATGAGAAACAAATATTGTTCTATAACATTTATTACAAGGCTATATGCGATTCTAAACTTATAAGTGATATGCCACCTAATATCGCAACGCCAGGCTATATGAATGAATGGGTTCATATGATTTTTGATCATATTGATAGCGCTATTGTATCAAGCATGCACCCTGATTCAAATCAGTTTGTGTTTACAAGCCATTTTAAAGATGCTGAAGGCCATGCCCCTGAGATTGTAAAGATTGAATACAATCCTGGCATTGAAGTTAAATCACATATTGTGCTTGTGGGAAAAGGTGTGACATTCGATGCAGGTGGAATGGCTCTAAAAAATACCGAAATCATGCAGATGATGAAGTATGACAAGATCGGTGCGGTTATGACTGTGCTGGCGACCTATATTGCAGCTGCAATTGGTTTGCCTGTTAAAATCACTGCGCTGGTAATATTTTGTGAAAACATACTTCGTAACGACAGTATTAAGCCCGGATCAATTTATACAACTGAAAATCAGCTTGTAGATATAAATAACCCTGACGGAGAGGGGCGGTTATTACTCGCTGATTGTTTTGAGTATGCCAAACAACTAAACGATATAGATTATGTAATTGCAATTGCGACACTAACAGGTGACAGCTACAATGTTTTTGGTGATGTGATGATGCCATATTTTAGCAACAGCGCAGATCTTAAAGGCCTGGTTGAAGCCGCATCAGAAAAATCTAACGAAAAAATATGGATGATGCCGATCGATAAGGAGTTCGAGAAATATCTATCGACAGGCAACCCGAGAGTAATTAAAAATTATTCCAACAGTGTATCAAAGTTAATCACATCTGGGTATTTTATAAGTAAATTCGCAAGCCCATATCAATGGGTCTATTTTGATATGGCCGGTATATCCGTAAAAGACGGACACGCCTCCGGTCGACCATTGCTTTTTCTAGTAAACTGCCTAATTGGTTTATCTGAATTATAATGCCATCAAATAAACAACTACATCTTAAGATATTTTTGGTTTAAATAATGATGCTCATGAAAAGCTTTCTAAGATTCAGCATGAAGTTTCCCCGACCTTTCACCCATAGATAGCACCCCCTCATCGGCGGGTTTTATCGATACAATATTAACAGTAGAACCCGACAATGAAACGAAAACGTCATAAGGTCATTGAATTTCCAACACACCGTATGTTTGAACGAGCTATCGCATAATCTGTGCTCGCCTTGGGGCTAGCGCTAATATAGGTGAAAGGTCAAGTGCTATAATTCATTCGTATTCGTCCGGCCAACCGCACTCTTCACAACCAGTGAAAAAGGCCTTACCGTACCTTCGTTACCAACTCAACGGAGGTCACTATGGATACCAAAGTTACACCCTCACACAAACCAAAACGCGCACCACGCCCATCCAAAGGGGAAGGATTTTGGCGCCAACACGTTAGCCAGTGGTTAAACAGCGGCCTGAGCCAGTCCCAATACTGCCGGGAACACAAGCTGGCCAGCGGTTCTTTCAGTACGTGGAAGATAAAATTGGTGGGTCCAGATAACGATACACCGCCAGTTCGTGAAAAACCATTGCTGTTGCCGGTTGAAATCGAACACAAGACATTGCCGTTTACCATTGAAATTGTAATCAATGCCAATGTGTCGTTACGCGTACCATCGGATCAAGACCCCAAAGCGGTCAAACGCTGGATTGAGGTGTTGTCATGATTCAACTGCCTCAAGATGTCAAGATCTATATGGCGGTGCAACCGGTCACCATGCGTAAATCGTTTGATGGCTTGGCGGTGCTGGTGCAAGAAGTGTTAAAACATAATCCCTTATCCAGTCACATATTTGTTTTCCGCAACAAAGCTGCGGACAAAATAAAACTCCTGTGGTGGGATAGGAACGGCTTTTCTATTTACTACAAACGCCTGGAACGCGGGCGCTTCAAGTTTCCCAAGCTTAATAAGAGCAGTATCACTCTTACGCAACAGGAATTAGAATTGTTGTTAGATGGCATTGATATTTCGAAGTTAAAACGTCTGCCCGAGTTACACTATCAAGCCGTTTTATAATCGATGCTGACTTGCATTGCTAGAGTTATTTACTACACTTTATGCTATGCAAGGAACCGCAACAACGGATGATCCGGTTCAACTTAAAACCATCATCAGTGAACAACAAAAAGAAATAAACCTGTTAAGAGCCCAACTTCGGCTGTTACGCCACCAACGCTTCGGTGCTACTTGCGAAAAGATCTCCCCGGATCAACTTCCCTTATTCAATACCGATCCCGATGAATATCACGATGCTTTAGAAAAAGAATCCGCGAGTATTGAGGTCCGTTCCCACAAACGCAAGCCGAAGCGCCGGCTTGGTTTTGCAGAGGGTTTACCGGTGGAACGGATTGAATTGGATCTGCCCGAAGAAGAGAAAAACTGTTCTTGCTGTCACAAACCACTGACCAAAATCGGCGAAGAATCCACCAAGCAAGTGGAGTACATACCGGCCAGTGTTAAGGTTAAAGACTACGTGCGTTTCAAATACGCCTGCAAACATTGCGAAGGCACGGTGAAACGGGCGGCATTGCCCAATCGAATTATTCCCAAAAGTTTTGCTACCGCCAGCTTGATCGCCTATTTGATTGTCAGCAAATACGTGGATCATTTACCGCTGTATCGTATTGAAAAGCAATTTGAGCGTTTGGGCATTTATTTGCCGCGCTCGACGATGTGTGATTGGTTAATGGTAGTGGCGGAAAAGCTCAAACCTATTATTGAACTCATGCAACATAGCATCCTCAGTGGTCCTCGGATTTGGACCGATGACACCATTATTCCCCTACAAAACGATGATCCGTTGCGAAACACGGTTAAGCAAGCCAGGTTGTGGGTATACATTGGTGGTCCGCTAAAAGATCCGCCCCTCGTGTTGTATGACTATACTCGCAGCCGAAGCCAGAAAGGACCCCAGGCCCTTTTGGAAAACTATGAAGGATTCCTTCAGGCTGACGCCTTTAGTGGCTATCAAGGTTTGTATGAAAGCGGAGATATTATCGAAGTGGCCTGTTGGGCGCATTGCCGCCGAAGATACTATGAAGCCGCCATTGCGACTAACGGCAATAGCCGCGCCCACTATGCATTGCTGCAAATACGCAAGCTCTATCAGGTGGAGTGGTCCTGCAAAAACATGCAGGATGAACAGCGCAAAGCCTATCGGATGGAACACGCCAAACCGATCCTCGATAACTTTAAAGGATGGGCGGAAAATCAACTTGATGCCGTGTTGCCGAAAAGCCCGTTGGGTAAAGCGCTTTTCTATATGCTGAACCACTGGGAGGCGTTAAATCGCTATCTGGACGAGGGTTTCTTGAAGCCGGATAATAACAAAGCGGAGCAACATATCCGGCCCGTAGCATTGGGAAGGAAAAATTATTTGACGGTGGGTTCCGACCGAGGCGGTAACGCCGCGGCCGTCTACTACAGTTTGATGGAAACCTGTAAAAACTATAAAATCAATCCATTGGTATATGTAACGGACTTATTGAGTAAATTACCGGAATGTAAAGCCAACGAAGACTATGGACAATTGACTCCAAACAATTGGTTGAAAATCAATTCCCAGGGCTAACCGGCGCTATCATGAGCTGCTCAACATAAACACTGCCAAATCAATCTATGATTCCAAATACGAAAATATCAGAGACAATTTTAGAATACGGAAAATCCCTAATTTTACAGTTACCGCAGAACCATACGAAAGAAGAATTTGAGGCAGTTATTACTATTATAATAACTGCTTGGAATGCAGTCGTATTGGATGGGTGGGAAAAAGGTAACCGTTATGAAACTGAGCTTCTATCCACCATGCAATCTGCGCCAAAGGAAGCTCAATTAGAGATTAAGCGACTTATTAAAAGAAAAAAGAAAAAATTTGGTTCCGATCCAAGAGCGGTGGGTAACCATTGGATTCGAGAACACAAAGGTGAGTTTGTATTTGGATGCGAGGCACGTTTAAGTGCCGAAAATACTCCAACATCGCAGACTAAACACTAGCGCCATCAACCCCCAGATAAGTGGGCAGTTTTTTGCACGCATAACCGGGCACCCAGAGGATGAGTCATTAATAGCCATGGCACAGTATAGTCGGGCGGAAACTGGCTATGAATATAGGCAGTTCGCCGGACGATTACATTCATTCACTTACTTGCAGCTTATAGCTCACTCCTCACTCCTCACTCCTTTATTCGGTCTGTCCTATGTGGTCGTCTTAGAAACACTGTGGACACCACGTGATG
>JASFLF010000427.1:0-4312 GCA_050118235.1 Gammaproteobacteria bacterium
CGGCCGGCCGCCATCCGACGGCACCTTATACAATTGCGGGCGCCCACCTCTATCGGAGGTGAAAATAATCGTTCCACCATCCGGCGTCCAAACCGGTTCTGTATCTATGGCCCAATGGGTGGTTAATTTGCGCATCTTCTGGGTTTTTAAGTTTAGAGTATATATGTCTGCGTTGCCATTTTTTGTGATGGTAAACGCGAGCTTATCCCCTTTGGGTGACCAGGAGGGTGCGCCGTGCAAACCCGTGAGTGGTGTTTTGATTTGTTGTCTTTCGGTGGTTTGCCAATTCTGAACGAAGATTTTCTGTTCGCCGCCTTGTTCCAATGACGCATAAGCGATTTTTTTGCCGTCGGGCGACCAGGAGGGGGACATGATGGGTTCTTTGGAGCGTAGGATTTGCTGGGCGTTTTCACCGTCGGAATCAGCAATCCACAGCGAATAACGTTTCTCCTTGAAATTACCTTCGGCGGTGACATACGCAATTCGCGTGGAAAACGCCCCTTTGACGCCGGTAAGTTTTTCGTAAACGATGTCGCTGATTTTATGTGCCGCGGCGCGTAATGTTTTTGAGGTCGCCGGAACTTTGTAAGCCACCATTTGTTGCGCTTTAAACACATCCATCAGCCAAAAACTGATGTTGTAATTATCTGTTCCCAAATGCTCCACTTGACCAATCACCAGGCTTTCGATGCCGAGAATACGCCAGTTTTGATATTTGATGTTGGCGGGATCGGAGGGCTTGGACAACATGTCTTTCACGGGAAAGGCTTTAAACTGGCCGGTGCGAACCAAATCATTGGCTACAATCTGCGAAATATCTTCGCTCGGCGCAATGGCGCCGCTGACACTAAACGGTACCACTGCGATGGGCAACGCCGCTTCAATGCCCTGGGTGATGGTAATGGTCAGCGGTTTGGCGTGCAATCCACTGACGCTAAGTAACATTACCAACACAAAACTACTCGTGATTATTCGCCTTTTCATATTCTTCATTACAATTGGTTTGCTTGAGTTCTGAGGTTACCTTTGACTTTTAAACTTTGATTTTATTAATAAGGTTTTAGGTTATGATGTTTTTTGATCCGGGTCGAATACAAAAGTAATTTCCCTGAATTTTTCAAATAACGCGGGGTCCGCGGGCAACGGCAATGGTACCGCTTTTTGCACTGCAGTTTCCACCGAACGATCGAATGAAGCATCACCGCTACTTTTGGTGACTTCCACATGCATAACATCCCCGCCGGGTATTAAGCGAACATATACGGTGCATTTCAAGCCCTGTTTGGAAGTGGCCGGTTTGCGCCATACATTTTCTACTTTTTCGCGGATTAAGGCGGTATATTTTTGCACTGTAGAGAGCGTTTGCTGCTCTTGTTGCGCCGCCAGCAAACGTTGTTCTTCTTCCATACGTTTGCGCCGATCTTCTTCCTCGCGCTGCATTTGTTCCTGCAATAAGGCATCTTCCAATAACTGTTGTTCCCGCTTACGGCGTTCTTCTTCCAGTTTGCGTTGGCGCTCTTCTTCCTCGCGCTTGAGTTTTTCCTGCAGCAAACGCTTTTCTTCCTTAGCTTTGGCCAGTTTGGTCTCTTCTTCTTTGCGCTTTCTTTCCAGTTCCTGGCGCTTTTTCTCCAACAACGCCTGTTTGCGACGTTCCAGGTCTTGCTGCTTTTTCAATTCCGTCAGGCGCTTTTCTTCGGCTATGCGTTTTTGCTCTTGTTCTTTTTGCTTTTTCTGCTCTACTTGTTTTTGTTCTTTGATTTCAGCCAAACGCTGCTCTTCCTGCTTGCGGCGCTGTTCGGCTTGTTTGGCTTCGCGTTCCAGTTTTCGCTGGCGCGCTTCCTCTTCGCGTTTTTTGCGAAGCTCTTTTTGCTTAAGCTCCTTAATTTTTTTCTCTACTTTGGATTCATCCACCGTTACCGCATTCACGACGTTTATCTTGGGCTTTTCTTGTTCCGGCTCCCAATCAAAACTCACCACCAATACCGCTGCTAACGCAACGTGTACGATGATCGCGTAAAACAACGCCAAGGGACTTTTGAAAAACGCTTTCACTACGCTAGCTCAATTATTTTCTCAGCCGGACTATTTTTTGGATTTCTTTTTCTTCACCGGTTCCGGCGCTTCGGTAATCAGCCCCACACTGGGGGCGCCGGCTTGTTGTAACAAGGTCATGGCGTACACTACTTTGGAATATTCCACCCGGCCGTCGCCGCGAATCATCACCGGCGTCCCGGGTTTGTGCCGCAACACGGCCGCCGTCAAGGTAATCATGGCATCGTCATCGATGGGTTTATCCGGCTCCTCGCCCACACTGAGGTAATAATCGCCTTCTTTATTGACAGTAACAATGAGCGGTTCCTCCGCATCCTTATCTATGGGTTCCGCCGCGGCTTGAGGCAAATCCACGTCCACACCGGTGGTCAACAGCGGCGCGGTAATCATGAAGATCACTAACAACACCAACATCACATCAATGTAGGGCACTACATTGATGTCCGCCATGGGTTTTCGTTTTACGCGGGGATCGAATTGACTGGCCATTAGCGATGCGCCTGCCGGTGTAAAACACTGGCAAATTCTTCAATAAAGGCTTGGTAGCGGCCAATTAAGCGCTCTAAGTCGGCCGAGTAGCGGTTGTAACTAATTACCGCCGGGATAGCGGCAAACAACCCCATGGCGGTGGCAATCAATGCTTCGGCGATACCTGGGGCGACCATGCCAAGCGTGGCGTGTTTCACATTACCCAGTGCCCGGAAGGAATTCATGATTCCCCACACTGTGCCGAACAATCCCACATACGGACTGGTAGATCCCACTGTCGCCAAAAACGGTAAACTGGTTTCCAGCTTATCAATTTCTCGGGAGAGGGACACGCGCATGGCGCGCTGGGCGCCGTCCAAAATGGCAGCCGCGTCGGCCGTTTCTTTTTTGCGTAAGCGCACGAACTCTTTAAACCCCGATTCGAAGATGACCGCCATACCGGATTGTTTTGCGCGCCCGGAAGTCACTTGACTGTATAAGGCGTTCAAATCGCCCCCTGACCAGAATTTTTCCTCGAATTCGTCGGCGGCAATCCGGGCTTTTTTCAAAATCCGCGCTTTTTGAAAAATCATTGTCCAGGACATCATAGACACGATTAACAACAAAGCCATGACACCTTGTACCAGTACACTGGCATTTAAAATCAGATTCACTAATGACAGGTCAGCTTCCACTGAATATCTCCATACTTATTGCCTCAGGCAGGGGTTTGGGTGTAAACGTGCTGGCAGACAAACTCACTATGCGTATTTGTCCTTCGCACAATACAACGTTGTTATCCTCTGCTGGGGTTATTTTTTGTTCAAACGTAATGCTCGCTTTGCCGGTTTTGGCAATGGCGGCTGTCACGTTAAGTAATTGATTGAATCGCGCCGGTTTGCGGTATTCTACTTGCGCCGAGCGCACCGCGAAAATGAGGTCATATTGCTCCACTAAGTAATCTTGCTCCACCCCCAATGCCCTTAACCATTCCGTTCGAGCTCTCTCCATAAACTTTAAATAGTTAGCATAATAAACCACGCCACCATTGTCAGTATCCTCATAATAGACACGTACCGGCCATATAAATTCCTTCACTGTCTATTTTTTCTCCAATTACTCATTGGTGAATAAATCGCCGGTCTCTTGTTGTAATTCCAATTCGCTTCTTTTCGGTGTAGTCAGGCCAAAATGTAAATACGCGTTCACCGTGGCAACCCGGCCGCGCGGGGTACGCATTAAGAATCCCTGTTGGATAAGAAAAGGCTCCAAAACATCTTCGATGGTGCCTTTTTCCTCGCCGATGGCGGCCGCCAGATTATCCACGCCTACCGGCCCGCCGTCGAATTTTTCGATCACTGCCAGAAGCAATTTACGGTCCAGCATGTCGAAGCCGTGCACGTCTACATCAAGCAAATCCAATGCCCGCGAGGCCACATTGTCGGAAATGTGGCCGTCCGCTTTGATTTGCGCATAGTCACGCACCCGGCGCAGCAAGCGATTGGAAATGCGGGGCGTGCCGCGGGAGCGTTTAGCAATTTCCTGAGCGCCGTGCACATCGATGGCAACACCCAGGATCTTCGCCGAACGCCGCACAATATGGGTTAAATCCTCCGCCGAGTAAAATTCCAGGCGCTGCACAATACCAAACCGGTCGCGAAGGGGGGAGGTTAACAAACCCGCGCGCGTGGTCGCCCCCACCAGGGTAAACGGTGGCAAATCCAGTTTTACCGAGCGGGCAGCCGGCCCTTCACCGATCATGATGTCGATTTGGTAATCCTCCATGGCAGGA
>JASFLF010000428.1:0-4310 GCA_050118235.1 Gammaproteobacteria bacterium
TGGTAATACCCAGTACAATCACCCGTTGGGGTAACTGGTTAAGCGCTTTACCCAGCGCTATAGTCTCCAGCACACCGAAATCATGGGTAGATGTGTTATTTAATACGGTGTCAATGTCGTCGTCTTCTAAGCGGGTAATCGTGCCGGGTGGAAAGTCCGACACCGCGGCATCGATTAGCAATGCGGTGTCGGAATGGTTGATGAGATTCAATAAATCGATTCCGGGACGGTCCGCACATTGGATGGCAACATGGCGCACCGCGAGTTGCTGAATTTTGGGATGCAGACGGAGTTGACGCACGACTTCCCAGCCGAGACTGTCGTCTCCATATGGAGACCCCACCCCCACCACTATGATACGCCGCATTTGCGATTCACTGTGAGCTTAAGAAAATGAGTTGAACAAGATATACAAGGATCATAGTTGCGGATAACGGTTTCGGCGTGAAGCTGAATCTCCTCATCCGGTTTGCTTAAATCGAACTTGCTCAGCGCATTGCGCAAATCTTCCTCGATACGCGCCTGATTTTGACTGGTAGGCGGCACGATGGTGGCCTTAACCACATGACCGTGATCGTCCATTTCATAGCGATGCCACAGTATGCCGCGCGGCGCTTCGGTGCAGGCAAAGCCCACACCGGCATTGGGAGTGACATCGACCGGCGGTACATCCAGGTCAATGGATTCCAATATGGCAATCGCCTCCAACAAGGCGTAGTACATTTCCGCCGCCCGGGCGATAATGCTATGAAACATGTTTTTGCTGGGGAACTGAATACCGGCTTTCTTTAGTAACTGACGCACCGGTTCATGCAAGGTATCCCAATTCAAATTCACTCTGGCCAACGGGCCGACTAAGTAAGGTTTGCCGTGCAAATGGGAGTGAAATGCGGTCGAGTGAGGCGCTTGAATCTCCTCGAAATGATTTTGATATTCTTCCACGGGAATGTTCAAGCCATCTGATGACACAATATTGCCTTCATTCATAGCGTATTCATTAAGGTGTTGCAGGGCGACACTGGTAAAGTTTTGTTCATCGTCGGGAAGCGGCACACCGGACAACCATAGAACCAGTTGTTCGCACGGCTCCACCGCGCCTTTTAATTCCGTCAACATGGCGTCGCATTCTTGTCTGGTGGGAACGCGATAGAATCCGCCCACTTGCACACCCACGGGATGCACCGACCGCCCGCCCAGCATTTTGATAAGCTTGTTACCAAGAGATTGCAGGCGCAAACCGCGTTTCACTTCTTCGGGATAGGTCGCACTTAATTCGATCGCGTTGTTAAACCCCAGAAAATCGGGAGCGGCCAGTAAATGAATGTGCAAGGCATGGCTTTCCAGCCATTCACCGCAATACATTACTCTACGTAGTGCACGCACAGTGGGGTGTACCGGCATTTTGTATATGCGTTCAATGGCGTGCACGGCACTCATTTGGTACGCCACCGGGCAAATGCCGCAGATGCGCGCCACTGTATCGATCACCTCGTTATGATCGCGGCCTTCCAGGAATTTCTCAAAAAACCTGGGAGGTTCAAAAATACGAAGTTTGACGTTGGAGACCTGGCCGCTTTCTATATCCAACTCCAATGCGCCCTCGCCTTCCACTCGGGCCAACACAGGCACATGGATTTTGATGTCTTTATTTTCAGGCATGATTTTCAGTCATGTTTGTTGGTCACTAACGCGTTGTGCGCGGCTTGTTCGAATTCAGGGGCGAAGTTGTTAATAAACAAAAAGCGCCGGGAAATATGCTCATTGCTCAATCCCAGTTCACGCAACCGATTGGTAAGTGAAAACGTATTGATATTTTCCGCCGGCCCATAGCAGCTGTAACAATCCCGGTTGAGGGTTGGACAAATAGCACCACAACCGGTTTGTGTTACGGGCCCCATGCACGGAATGCCTTTGGTGACCATCACACACACATTGTTGAGGCGCTTGCATTCCACACATACTTTTTCATTTTCCAAAACCGGTTTGACACCGCTCAGCAATGAACGCAGCGTCGCCACCACTTGTCGCGATGGTACAGGACAACCCCAGATCTCGAAATCCACCCGCACGTGATTTTTTATGGGAGTTGCTGTTTCCAGTGATTCGATATGTTGAGGCGAAGGATATATTGCCGCCCGCCATTCATTCATATCGTTGGAATTTCTTAGTGCTTGCAATCCGCCCGCCGTGGCGCAGGCGCCTATGGTGATTAAATATTTGCTGTTTTCCCTGATTTTTTTGATGCGCTCTTCTTCATCCGGAGTGGAGACACTGCCTTCGACGAAAGCGATGTCTACCGGTTCATCGGGATTTACCGGCCCGGCTTCGGCAAAGTGGGTAAAGCTAACCAATTCACTCAAAGTTAACAAAGCTTCGCCCAGATTTAAAAATGCCAACTGGCAACCATCACAGGACGTGAATTTATGCACCGCAACGCTGGGCTTGGGTGAACTATCGGCGATTTGTTTTTCAATTCGCATAGTTATAAGTGACGCACGCTTAATAAATGTTTTACTTCTGGATAGTTAAATACCGGACCTTGCTTACATAAGAATTTATCGCCCAATTGGCAATGTCCGCATTGCCCCAAGCCGCATTGCATGTTGCGCTCCATGCTAAGCCATACAGCCGATTCTTCCACGCCATGACCCAACATACAATCGATGCTGGCGAGAATCATAGGTTCCGGTCCGCACATCATGACGATGGTTTTTTGCGGATCGATGTCGATACGAGTACAGAATTGGGTGACGCGGCCCACCAGCCAGGGCCAGTTTTTACTGCCCACATCCGCCGCCATGATGACTTCCACATCTTTGAGCGCCATCCATTGTTCGTATCGTTCACGCCAAATCAAATCATCGGCATGCTTAACCCCTTGAACGATAATCATGCGCCCATATTGTTCACGGCGGCGTAAAATATAATTGATGACCGAAACCACCGGCGCACATCCTAAGCCGCCGGTAATGATTAAAACATCTTTACCGATGGCATCACCCAAAGGCCAACCTCGGCCAAAAGGCCCGCGAATACCGACATGATCCCCCACCTGCAATGCCGATAGCCCCCTTGTTACCCGCCCCACGGCGCGAACGGTATGATCCAAAATGGTGTCATCGTGAGGGTCGGAAACGATGGATATGGGCACTTCACCCGCGCCATACAGATATACCATATTGAATTGGCCCGGTTGAAAATTGTAGCTCTGGTGGTGCTCGGGCGTTTCAAGTTGCAACCTCAACGTGAAGATGGTGTTGGATTCCTGGATTCGCTCGACGATGCGCGCTTGTTGAGGAATAAATGGATTATGCACGAACCACCCCCGCCGTTAATGCGGCCAGTTCTTCGGTGACATCGATACCTACAGGGCACCACGTAATACATCGCCCGCACCCCACACAACCACTGCGCCCATATTGCTCGTGCCAGGTACCGAATTTATGGGTCAGCCATTGACGATAACGCGACAGCGTATCTTCGCGAATGGTAATGCCGTGAATATAACTGTGGCCCTGGGTAAAACAGGAATCCCACTGCCGATAATGATCGCTCTTGACACCATTCAACGCGGTTTCTTCCACTTGGTTGTGACAGAAACACGTAGGACACACCATGGTGCAGTTGCCGCAGGATAAACAACGGCTGGCCACATCACTCCAACGCGGATGCTCCAGTTTGGCCATTAAATAAGGCTGTAAATTGCGCAGCGGAACTTTGCGGGTCTGTATGTTGGCGGCATGCTCCAGTTCCATGGTGGCTTCATCCCATTGCGCGCTGCTGGCTTCTTGTACGGGCAATCGGTCAACTATGGAACGCCCGGCTGAAGACTCCGCTTTTAGTAAAAATCCACCGTCCAACTCGCTTAAGATGATATCAACACCTTGTCGCACTTGCGGGCCGTCTCCGGTGGAAACGCAAAAACAGGTGGCCGCCGGATGGGTGCAATTCACTCCGATAAGCAATACATTTTTGCGGCGCTCTTGGTAAAAAGGATCGGGATTGTCCGCGTTAAGATAGTGTTTATCCAATAACGCCAGCGCCGCGGCATCGCAGCCACGCACGCCAAGTATCGCGGTGGGTTGAGAGTTGGTTTGAGCCGCTTCGAACGCCAGCAAACCGTCATGGCTTTTGCTAGCTGACCAGATTTTTTCCCGAGGGGGAAATACCAAGGGCTTTAGATTTTGGGGGCCATTGGCCCAGGCGAAGTATCGCTTATCGTTATCATTTTCTGCAAATGGGCTTGGTTGCAGTGAATATCGACCAGGTTGTTGATTGTCAGTAATGCCAAACGGCAATTGCGCGACTGT
>JASFLF010000429.1:0-4295 GCA_050118235.1 Gammaproteobacteria bacterium
TATTTGGCTTCTTCAAAAGAACCCATTTGACTGCAATGTTGTCGCCCATCACATTGGTAGCTATCTATGTTACTTGCGACTGAGTTCGCCCTTCTATCTTTAGTAGAAGTTGGAGTGAAATTTATTGTGCCTCCATTTTTGCTGTAATAGCTAAATCCGACAATAATAACTAAAACGAAAAAGATTAAATTTTTCAAATAATTTGCTCTTTTCTAGCGAAGCTCTCACTAGTGCTGGGATAAAATCCTATTTTTGGCTTGTTCGTATTCTTGTTGGGAAATCACATTGCTATCTTTTAATCTGCGATGCTCGGCCAGTTCGTTAGCGAGCTGATTCTTCGTCTTGTGCGCGTTTTTTTGTTGTATGGCCTCGATACATTGGCGTAAGGTTTTGGCATAGGATTGAAACGCTTGTTTCGATGGATTGTTAATGGCCAGTGACAATATGGGCAAATGCCCGTGTAGAGTATGAAATACTAACGCATTTTTGGACTTGTAAATCATGGTTAAAAAACTGATCAATGCCAATGTCGCAAAAATGACGGTGATTGAGTTGAAAAAAATAAACTTTTCGGACAGATTCCAATAATGCTCAGCGGCAATGAAACCTGCGGAATTAGCCAATAATATCAGAGCCGCAATACCCCAGCGCCAGTCAATGCGTTTAACGCGTTGGGGTACTGGATTGGCGAACAGTAGATTTACCCAATACGATGTGCTGCGTCCGTGTTGATAGCGTTTTACGAATAGAAATTTATTGTCTAATATCTGGGTGCCCACACTTTGACGTTTCCATTTCTGTATTTGCACCAATTGGGCGGTGACTTTGTTAAACGTTTCTTCGGACGGTTCGCTGACCAAGTCCTCGTTGGACTCCAATAAGATTTCTTCAGCTTGTTGATCTAAACTCATTGTTTTTCACTGTTCGTGTCTTGAGGTTGGGGATCGTGATTCGTAATTCATATAAATTGTATCGTTATATCGACGTAATATTTAAGTCAAAATATGCAAAAAGCGCCTTGAAATGATATACATAAGCGCTCAGTGTGACGAATTTGGCGATAGAGCGTCTCGATAAAAATCAGTGTAAAATGCTCGGTTGGTGAGTTTCGGCATCCATCAAGGCGTAATATAGCGTCATAATTCAACAAATTACGGTGTTTGAGGGCAGATTAATGGATTTTGCAGTAGTTTTCCGTCGGTGTGGCATTAGACCCGGCATAGTGATGCGGTTTATTTTGGTTTTCGCAGTCTGTTTATCGTTCTTGGCGGAGTCGGCGGAATCGGAGGATCTGGACAAAGCCTTTGATGCCGTGCACGGAAAAGACTATACCGCAGCATATCAATTATTTCTGGAAGCGGCCGAAGCGGGCAATGCAGAAGCCCAGTGCAACCTCGGTATATTAATCCGTTCAGGCCAGGGGACTGAAAAAAATCCCGCGCAAGCCTTGAAGTGGTTTGAAAAATCCGCGGCCCAGGGGTGGGCTGACGCGCAATATCAATTGGGCAATATGTATGAATTCGGCGAATCCGTACCGCAGAGTTACCAAAACGCGGCGGCGATGTATACCAAAGCGGCCGAACAAGGCCATGCTTCGGCACAAACTAATTTGGCGGTGTTATATGCCAACGGCCAAGGGGTGAATCAGGATATCGTGCTGGCCTATGTGTGGTCCAATTTGGCGGCCTCTCAAGGCATTGTGGAAGCGCTGCAAAATCGGGAAATGGTCGCCCAGGAAATGAGCGCTGAAATGTTAAAACGGGTACGGGAAATTTCCCGGGATTATTTCCAAAAATACGTCGCGCCGTTTCAATCAGAGCAATCCCGGCGCTTGGTGGGCCAACCGCCGGAAGCTCCGCCAATGCATCAGTAAGCGTATGTTAAAAATCGATTTATTGTTCCAGATTAGAGGCTTAGCGGCGCTAGTCGGTTTTGATTCCGGTTGCAATAATCCGCAAACACAAATATTGTGACACTCCGCTCAAGAATCCCCACAAAAACCCGTAATATTTACCAAGGTGGAGAAGGTTTTCTCTCGATATTGAACGTTATACCTAAATTCCATAGTTGATCGCTGGCTGCGAGTCGCACATCGCTTCAAGCGCCGACTTTTGGTGCCCTGATACTTGAGGAACAACGATAAATCGTGTTCAACTGCGGACTCTAGGTTAAATAGTCATCCCTATGTTCAACAAGTTGTCCCTACAATCCAGTATGGCCTTTGGCATTCTCACTATGGGTATAGTGGGTATTTTGCTGGCGTTGTATGTCGGCGAATCTTACCGGCAACTCACATTAGCAAATCAACAAAGCGCGTATGAAGATATTATTCATTTGCGCATCGGTGACCGTCTCAAGCAATTGCAGAAAATCTCCAAAGATTTGGGTCAAGCGGTTCAAAACAATAAGGGATTTCGGCAAAGCCTTGCTGCGAAAAATCAGCCGGAAATTGAAGCCTATTTAGAGGCGCAGTTTCATCAGTATTTTGTAACAGCCGGCATCATAAAATTACATGCACTGATAGCGCTCGATGAGAATTTGAATGTTGTGGGAAGGGCCATAGAAAGCAATGACCAAGCCCAAAACATCGGCGGTGAATCCTGTGCCGGTCTGGTCAATCAGGCTCGGCAACGAACCGGCCCCGAGCGTTTAAAACTTATTTCGCAAATCTGCCTCGATGGCGGTTACCCGTTATTGCACGTCATTATTCCCATTGGGGGATTCAGCGTGGCCGGCTACCTGGAAATTGTCTCTCACCCGGCCCATAACCTAATCGATATAGAAAAAGACCTGGGATTACCCCTGAAAATCGCTTTGGCCAATGGTGAAGTTCTCTACCAATCCGCGAAATGGCCTGAGGACGATGCACGCAACCAACATATCTTTGCCGAACACATGCACATCAATAACGAAGGCCAGAATGCGTTTCAGATTCTGGTTGTGCGCGACATCAATGAATACCAACAACAATTAAACTCCATGCGCTATGGCTCCATGTTGACGGCGGTAGCCATTACCTTGGTCTTTGCTCTATTCATGCTGTATTTTACGAAAAAGACGGCGCTCGATCCCATACAATCACTGGCGCGCCACCTACAAGGCATTCAAGCCAACCGCTCCAGTCTCGGCAAGCAAGTGACTGTGTCGGGAAATCAGGAGGTTCAGCAGTTAGCGCAGGCTTATAACAATATGACTTCGAAACTTAAAGCCCTATACGATGAACTGGAGCAAATCAACGGTGAACTGAAGACAGAAGTAAACGAACGGCATCGGGCCGAAATTCAATTAAAGCTGCACAGGGATCATTTGGAAGAATTGGTGGAAAAGCGCACCGCTGATTTGGCTATTGCGCGCGATGCCGCCATCCAGGCCAATCAGGCAAAAAGCCAGTTCGTAGCCAACATGAGTCATGAGTTACGAACACCTTTAAATGCCATCATCGGTTACGGCGAGATGGTGTTGGATTCCGATTCTGTGGCCCAGGACGCCATGGCCGTCGCTGATATTAACAAGATACTTACCGCGGGCAAGCACTTGTTGACCCTCATCAGCGATATTCTGGACATATCCAAAATCGAAGCCGGGAAAATGGCTTTGGAGCTTTATGACTTCAGTATCGCCGAGATTATTGATGACGCCGTGTTGACCACCAAGCCGCTGATCGAGAAAAACAATAACCGTCTCGTGGTGGACTATCCCAAGACCATTGGCTTTATGTACGCGGATCCCACCAAGTTAAGCCAGGCTTTGCTCAATTTGCTCAGCAATGCGGCGAAGTTTACCGAAGCGGGGACTATCACGTTGACTGTGCAACGAGTGCAACATCAAAACCAGGAACATATCGAATTTAAAGTTCAGGACACGGGGATTGGTCTTCACCAACCGGACCTGCAAAAAATATTTCAGGCGTTCAGCCAGGCGGATTCATCAACCACCAGAAAATACGGCGGTACGGGACTAGGGTTGGCCATCAGTCGGCACTATTGTCAGATGATGGGTGGCAATCTTACCGCGGCAGGCAAGCCCAACCAAGGATCCGAGTTCACTATTATCTTGCCGGCTAGCGTCAGTGAACAGGCAGGATTGCAGGCTCCGCTGACTTCCGGTGAGCTGGTCTCAACCAATCCCCAAAAAAAGCGCATTAGCGACCATGACCGCGAACGTCGCCGTTATGTGAGTAAAATACTGCTCATTGCCGAGGATCCGGATATATGTGACACAATGTCAAAATTACTACAGGAATCCGGCTTCGAAGCCATTACCGTGCGCAGCGGCAAGGAAGCTCTGGACAAGGT
>JASFLF010000430.1:0-4289 GCA_050118235.1 Gammaproteobacteria bacterium
CCCTTGGCCGGTAACTGTTCT
The DNA here is from genome assembly GCA_050118235.1 of Gammaproteobacteria bacterium. Classification (GTDB taxonomy): domain Bacteria; phylum Pseudomonadota; class Gammaproteobacteria; order SZUA-152; family SZUA-152; genus JAJDNG01. Next base: position 22 of record JASFLF010000430.1, read on the forward strand.
GCTTAACTGTGGATCGTTATCGGCGTTGCTGTTAAAGGTGACGGTGCCACTGAACATGCCGGTGACCGTAGGATTAAAGCCAACGGCAACCGTCGCTGACTGACCTGGTTCTATGCTGATGTGCGTGGGGGGAAATACGTTAAACGGATCACCGCTGCTGACGATGCTGTCGATGATGAGTAATGCCGTGCCGGTGTTTTGCACCGTGAACTGGCCGCTGGCGCTGCTGCCCAGGAATACCTCGCCGAGATCCAAGGGCTGCGGAACAACCTCAATAAGAGGCAATGGCACGGGAGGTTGTGCATCGGACCCGTTACAATCTTCGTCTATGCCGTTGCCGGGGATGTCCGCCGCACCGGGATGGATGTTGGGATCCGCATCGTTACAATCGCCCTGGTTTTCGGTGTAGCCGTCACCGTCATTGTCGATATCATTTGGATCGGGCACAGCACACCGATCCAGAGTGCATTTCAATACGCATTGGCGCGCATCGTTGACGGTGATAATACCGTCGCCGTCGGCATCACGGGGATCATTCGGCGCGTTAGTTGTTTCGTTGCGCGCCGCGAATATCAGATTGATATCGTTGCGATCGATGCTGCTGTCGTCGTTTACATCGCATACGCCAGCCAGGGAAAATTCAGATATTGCGCTTAAAAAGAAAACAAATAACACTACAGCGAAGGATTGCATCCGGTTCATCGAGAACCCTCCCTAGTTGCGGCGAGTAACGGCTGCTGCGTCGACTTCGATTTTAACTATTTTTTAGGCAATGATACGAATACAACTTGAAATGATTGTATGAATACAATCAGCAATGTGACTTTCGGTAATAAATCTTTCCGTAATGAAACTTTCAGTAATGAATCTTTGTGCTCTCGAATATAGAACACTATCTCTGTAACTCAAGTCTATTAGCTGAGTTTTGGTGTTGGAGTTGATGGAAATCAATTTTTCATTAGTTATCGATGTTTTTTCAACGTACTCAAACGTTCCAACACCAAGATGGCTAAATACGTACTATGCCGACAAACATACTACATACTATTAGTATTTAAGATTATTATCACACCATGATTTTAGAGTTTCTCAATACGTGCGCAGTAAAACCAAGAACCTGAATTCGCGGTAAGATATGAATGGCACTTAATTAAGCTCACTGCAAGCCCACTGTAGGGCGGGTTAGCGTTTTTTTGCGTAACCCGCCATGGAGTTTTGGTGGATTACGGCGCAAAAAAACGCGCCTAATCCACCCTACATCACGCGTTGTTTGCTTAACTAAGTGCCATTCCAGTAAGATATCAGAAATCATTTGGAGATAAAATAGGGATATTTCTTAGGTATCAAGATCGTATAGAGTGAATTACTCTGCTTTAAGCTACATAAGCAATTTACCTAGGCGGGAACCACTTGAATAATGGAAACTGCTAAACTTGCCCTTTTTATATGTAGAGATTAGCTTTGTGTTGTGGATAGGTTTATATTGCGGAATGTTTTATGCAGTATTCGATCAGTTGATGAAAGTTACAATCGCTAGATCTTCTTCCGCCGCTTCCCGGTAAAATTCACGAAGCTCAGTGAAGTAACTTACTACGTAGTCCAATGCTTCGTCACCTTCGTCCCAGATTTGGGGGTATATCTCTGCGCTTGCCAGTGCATAAACATCGAATTTTTCTTTGAATTGTGTTTCTGTTATTTCACCAAGCGCTTTGGCGATTGCTTTTACTGCACCAGAATCAGTACCCAAGGCGGGACCGTAACCCAGATCTTCCTCGCCGATCGGGGTTACGCCAAATACCACGTTTGCAAGGGGCGTATCGCCCCCGAAGGTGTTACCGGTTAACGTGTAATGAATAGCGTGCCATGATTTGTCGACGTCCAGAATGTCTTTCTGTCTTTCTTCATACAAAAAAGCAGGCAGCTTGCTTGGTGAGGAATATAGTTGATCCAACTCTTCCTGGGTAACGGCAAGAAAATTTCCTATCATTGACATTTTTTATTCCTTCCACCGAGCAAATTATTTAGCGAACAATTACAGTATTAAATAGTATGAAGGAACATACCCGCGCCTACGTTTACAGCGACGGTAAACAATAGGATTTCAAATACGCCATGAAATCTTCCCGTAACTCGGGATGCTTCAATGCGTATTCCACGGTAGCTTGCAAATAACCCATTTTGCTGCCGCAATCGTAACGTTTTCCCTCGAATAAATACGCCATGACGGTTTCTTGCTGGAGTAGTTTTGCGATGGCGTCTGTTAGTTGAATTTCACCGCCGGCGCCTTTTTCGGTTTGTTCCAGCATTTGGAAGATTGTTGGTGTCAGTATGTAGCGACCGACTACACCGAGATTGGAAGGCGCGTCTTTGGGTTTGGGTTTTTCGACAATGGCTTTGACTTTGCCGATATGGTTGTCAAATCCCTCGGACTCAATGATTCCGTATTTTTCCGTTTCCTCGGAGGAGACTTTTTCAATGCCTAGAATGCTGCTTTGATATTTTTCGAATTGAGCTGACATTTGCGCCAAACAGCCGCCCTCATTTCCGTCGATTAAGTCATCGGCCAGAATGACGGCAAATGGCGAGTTGCCTACCACGTCTTTTGCGCACAACACCGCGTGCCCCAATCCTAATGCTTCGGGTTGCCGGATATATACGCATCCCACTCCGGCCGGGAGTACTCCGCGGACGATGTCGAGCATGTCTTGCTTGTTGCGCCTTTCTAGCTCACATTCCAGCTCGTAGTTTTTATCGAAATGATCTTCGATGGCGCGCTTGCTGCTGCTGGTGACGAAAATCAATTCTTTTATACCGGCTGCAATGGCTTCTTCGGCCGCGTACTGAATCAAAGGCTTATCTACGACCGGCATCATTTCTTTTGGATTCGCTTTGGTTGCCGGTAGAAATCGCGTGCCTAACCCGGCAACGGGAAATACAGCTTTTTTAATCAACATAGTTATGGTCCGTTTTATTGGTTAGCGTGATTGCCTATCGGTTGTCCCCGTCAATCACTTTCAGTTAATTGAGAATCTAGAGCCATATTTGAAGACAAGAAAAAAGGGCCGTAGCCCTTTCCTCTTTAGTGGTACAGTTATGCGGCATCCACCGCTTTCATGCTCAGCCTGATTCGGCCTTGCTTGTCGATTTCCAGTACTTTTACTTTTACTACATCGCCTTCGGACAATTTATCGCTGACGTTTTCCACTCGTTCGTTGGAAATCTGTGATATGTGCACAAGACCGTCTTTACCTGGAAGGATAGTTACAAATGCGCCGAAATCCATGAGTTTGGACACCCGGCCCTCGTACACCACGCCCACTTCGACGTCGGCGGTAATCAGCTCAATACGGCGTTTGGCTTCTTCACCGGCCGCGCTGTCCACCGAGGCGATTTTAACGGTACCATCTTCTTCTATATCGATACTGGCTCCGGTTTCTTCCGTAATGGCGCGTATGGTTGCACCGCCTTTACCGATGACATCGCGGATTTTGTCCGGATGAATTTTAAGAGTGATATAGCGCGGCGCGTATTCCGACATCTCTTTCGTGGTGGATATGACAGCATTCATTTTTTCCAAAATGTGTAAGCGACCGTCTTTGGCTTGGCCCAATGCCGTATCCATGATTTCGCGAGTGATGCCGTCGATCTTGATGTCCATTTGCAAAGCGGTAACGCCGTCTTTGGTACCGGCTACTTTGAAATCCATATCGCCCAGATGGTCTTCATCCCCTAGGATATCGGTTAACACGGCATATTGATCCGCTTCCTTGATCAATCCCATGGCAATGCCGGCCACGGGACCTTTGATAGGAACGCCGGCATCCATTAGCGATAGACTTGAGCCGCAAACCGAGGCCATGGAACTGGAACCGTTGGACTCGGTGATCTCCGAAACCACACGCACGGAATACGGGAAGGTGTTGATGTCGGGCATAACTGCGGCCACACCACGTTTCGCCAAGCGGCCATGGCCTATTTCACGGCGTTTGGGCGATCCGACCATGCCGGTTTCACCGACGCAATAAGGAGGAAAATTATAGTGCAGCATGAAATGTTCTTTGTATTCCCCGGCAATGGCATCGATGTTTTGCGCATCGCGCGCGGTACCTAATGTGGTAACCACCAGCGCCTGGGTTTCACCGCGGGTAAACAACGCCGAACCATGAGTTCTGGGTAACACACCGGTGCGTACGGTAATTGGACGTACTGTTTTGGTATCGCGGCCGTCTATACGGCTTTCTCCGGCCAGGATACTGCCACGGACGATT
>JASFLF010000431.1:0-4288 GCA_050118235.1 Gammaproteobacteria bacterium
TCATTACCCAAGAAGATATACGCCGCTCCGGATTAACCAGAATCCCAGAGATACTGCGCATGGTACCGGGACTACATGTGGGTAAACTCGACAACAATACCTGGTCGGTCAGTTCGCGCAGCGACCTACTTCGATTAAGCCATACCATGTTGGTACTGATGGATGGACGCACCCTCTATGACCCTTTGTTTGCGGGGGTTTATTGGGATGTGCAAGACACTTTCATTCAAGACATCGAACGCATAGAAATCATTAGAGGCCCTGGTGGCCCCTTGTGGGGCGCTAATGCGGTTGATGGCATTATTAATATCGTCACAAAATCCAGCCACGATACCATAGGCGGAGTGGCGTATGGCGGATATGGAAAAAACGAACGCAAGTATGAAGCGGCATTCCGTTATGGCGGCCATCCAACGGACGACATTGACGCCCGATTATATGTTAAACGCCTTAAAACAGACCAAGGAGAATATTTAGCGGCGGATAAGAGCACTAATAACGGCTATTTTACCCCCGGTGATCCCGCTCATGATGACGGCCATCAAACCCAAGCTGGATTTCGTGTCGACTGGCAACTTCCATCCGACAGTTCGCTTAACCTTCAAGGCGATATCTATGATGCGAAATTCAACAATGTGAGAACGGCACAGCCCAGAGAAAATACCGTAAACGCATCCGGGCATAACATAATAACCAAATGGTCACAAAACAAACCGGGATACCGTTTAGATTTTCAGTTTATTTATGATCACACCGAACGAACCGATTTGGTTTTCGAAGAACGCCGCGATATAGTTGACCTGGATTTTCAGCACGCCCTAACGATTGCATCCCATTTGCTCACCTGGGGTTTGGGTTATCGTTACAATTCCGACGAAACCATGAAAGCCGCCAACGGTATTTTTGCATTAGATCCGGAAAACTCCACCGATGATATCTACAGTGTATTTTTTCAAGACCGCATAGCGTTGTCAGACAATCGCTGGTTTCTCACTTTAGGCAGTAAATTCGAACATAATGATTTCACCGGCTTTGAAGTCCAACCCACAATTCGTTTGTTGTGGAAAGCGACCGAGGAAAATACCGCTTGGGCATCTGTTACACGCGCCGTACACACACCCTCACGAGCGGCGCTGGACGGAAAATTGATATTTTGCGAACCGCCTGAAACGCCCGGTTGCAGCCTAACTATTGGAGATCCGGATACAAAGTCTGAAAGTGTCATTGCATCGGAGGCTGGTTACCGCACACAACTTTCCCGCAAAACACTGGTCGATGTCTCGGTTTTTAACAATCGTTATTTTGACACACCGGAGGATGGCGGTAACATCAAAACCTATGGTCTGGAAATGTTTAGCAAACTAATTATTACACCGCTGTGGCAAATAGAACTTTCTTACGCTTATCATCGAGGCACGAGCAAATCCGACGGCATAGAAGGTGAAAACAGATTGATCCCTAAAAACAGCGCTAACTTGCGCTCCTTGTGGAATATCAATCGTTCCTGGGAGGCCGATGTTTTTGTTTATTATACGGACGCTGAAAAGTCAACTACGCTAAACATAGAGGACTATACCAGAGTGGATTTGCGCATGGGTTGGAATCCGATCCCCGACGTTAAAACATCATTGTCGATCACCAATCTGTTCGATGACAAACACGCTGAATTGGTGGACCTGCAACGGGTGAATACTGCAGTGGGCCGGGGGATATTTTTATCGGTATCATACACCTTCAACTAGGTCGATTGAAATGATTGCCAAAGTCAATCATTTTTCTGTATTTGTAACGTATTGTATTTGCACGATACTCCCATTGTGTGTCTCCGCACAACAACAATCCTACGACGAATATGCGTTAAAAACCGCATTTTTATACCGTTCTTTGCACTATATCGAATGGCCCGCAATCCCAACGAATAAAGCCGACACAACTCTGACAATTTGTGCCGTCTCTGGTGATGCGTTCAGCAGCACAATTAAATCGCTACACTTCAAAGCCGTGAACCAGCACAAAATTATCGTAAAAACTTTTGCCCATTACAAACAAATGCACGGCTGTCAGGTGGTATATATCGGTAAAAATGCCTCTGGCGAGGTTTTCGATTTTTTTGCAACCAAAAACGTCTTAACCGTAAGTGATTATCCCGGTTTTATTGAAGATGGCGGAATCATTAACTTCCCACTGCAAGAGGACAAAGTGGGGATAGAAATCAATAACGATGAAGCGGTCAAACACAATCTCAAGATCAGCGCCAAGTTACTTAGAATCGCAATTGTTAAAAATTACCCAAATCCAACAAACACGCCATGAGATCAATACAGCAAAAACTAACCTTTATTATTGTATTGACCAGTTGCCTCGCTCTGCTCATCGCCAGCATTGCGTTCCTTGGATTTGACTACTACAAATTCAAACAAACCCGCATCCAGGAATTGCAGACGCTTGCCGAGGTGATCGGTGGCAATAGCGCGGCCGCAATCGATTTCAGTGACAGCGATACCGCCATGGAAATTCTATCCATGCTGCGCGCATTACCTCAAATTGACCGTGCCGCGCTATATTCCAGCGACAAACATCTATTGGCCAAGTACCAACGCAACACCGGGGATAGCGAATGGATTCCACCAGAACCCTCAAACACAGGACCGACATTCGAAAAACAATTTCTCGGTTTAATTTCCGCCATCAACAACAGCGACAGGCTGATAGGATACATTTACTTGCATGCCGATCTAGCTGCGGAAAAATCGCGCTGGCAGCGGTATTTGGTGATTTTGGCCGGACTGGTCATTGTCTCCCTTGGCATCGCCTTGATTGTGGGAGCCAGGATGCAACAGTCCATATCCACGCCTATTAAAACCCTGGCTACAGCAGCGACTTCAGTATCCCAAGGCAAAGACTACTCCGTTCGGATAGATCCGCAAGGGATGGATGAGTTCCGTCTTCTAATAAACGCATTTAATGACATGCTCGATAAAATCGCGGAACGGGAAAACCAGCGTGATCACGCGGAACAAGAGTTGCGGGACCATCGTGATCACCTGGAAGAGCTTGTACAACAAAGAACTGCTGCTCTTGAAGCCAGTAACAAGGAACTGGAAGCGTTTAGCTATTCCGTGTCACACGATTTGCGAGCGCCCCTGCGCAGCATCCATGGATTTAGTCAAATACTGCTCGACGATTACCATGATAAGCTGGATGCGCAAGGCATGGATTACTTAAAGAGGGTACAATCGGCCGCCGTCAATATGGCAAATCTGATTGACGATTTACTGCAATTGGCGCGTATCACGCGTTCCGGCTTTGTTTGCCAAAAAGTCAATATCAGTATTATCGCAGCGCACACGATTGAAAAACTTAAACAAGAAGAACCGGCAAGAGCGGTAAAATTACATATACAGAACGACCTAGTGGTTTACGGAGATCAAAACCTGCTTTCGGTCGCACTGGACAATTTGCTCGGAAATGCCTGGAAGTACACATCCAAAACAGGAGCGGCGGAAATCGATTTCGGCCAAATCCATTCACAGAACGGACACCACGTATTTTTTGTCAAAGACAATGGTGCTGGCTTCGATATGAAATACGTGGAGAAAATATTCGCCGCTTTCCAACGTCTACACACCCCCGATGAATTTCCCGGCACCGGAATTGGGCTGGCTACCGTACAGCGTATCATCGACCGGCACCGCGGAAAAATCTGGGCTGAATCCGAAGTAGGAAAAGGCACAACGATATTTTTTACGTTGGACACAAACGAAAGTACCGAAGATTGTGGTGGAAAATGAAAATCAGCGATTATCAATTCGGCAAACTGGACATAGACGGCGCATCCGTCACATCGGACGTGATTGTGTATCCGGACAAGTTTGAAGACCACTGGTGGCGCAAACAAGGTCACGTATTACAGACCGAGGACTTGCAAAGCATTATCGAATATCATCCGGATATACTGGTGGTTGGCACCGGCTATTTCGGGCGCATGGACGTTCCCCGGGAAACTCAAGACTACCTGCAACAACAGGGAATTCGATTGGTGTTTGAACGCACATCCGATGCAGTCAAGGAATTCAATGAGCTGCAAAAGCAATGCGCAAAAGTGGTGGCGGCGCTTCATCTTACTTGCTAGCCGCCCCCTCCAATTCTTTGCAGGTTGAATTTACCCAAAAGGCACAAGAGGCGCGCAACTCACCCGAGCATGAATTCAAGTAGCGAGGCTTAGGCGCGCCGTAATCCGACATGGGTCCATCAACCAGCAGCATCGTCGATTATCGTGCATTATTGT
>JASFLF010000432.1:0-4288 GCA_050118235.1 Gammaproteobacteria bacterium
CGTGCAGATCACGCTGGCCGAGGATTTCGGCGTCAAGGGACGCGGTGCGTTTTATGAAAGCGCCGGTTGTCTGCGCGATGTCGTCCAGAATCACTTATTCCAGATTGTGGCATTGCTGGCCATGGAGCCCCCGGCGTACCAAGGCTATAGTGCGGTGCACACTGAGAAAGCAAAAGTATTTCAGGCGATGCGGCCTCTGGCTTCAAACGATTTGGTGCGTGGCCAGTACATAGGATACCGCAATGAACCGGGAGTGGCGCAGGACTCCGATGTCGAAACGTTCTGTGCCTTGCGGTTGCATATTGACTCGTGGCGCTGGCAAGGTGTGCCGTGGTACCTGCGGTCGGGCAAGTGTCTGGCAAGTAAAGTAGTGGAGGTCCTGGTGGAGTTTAAGCCGCCACCGCAAAAACTGTTCGACGATTCTGCCCCCGTCAACGGACGAGCCAATTATTTACGCTTCCAACTATCGCCCAACTCCGCCGTGGCTCTGGCCGCGCGTGTCAAGCAGGTTGGGAAGGAGTTCATTGGAGAACAGAAGGAATTGTATTTGCTGGACGAACACCCCGGGGAGGAAACTCCTTACGCGCGGCTTTTAAGTGACGCTATGGCCGGCAACGGCGCGCTTTTCACACGCCAGGATTCGATTGAAGCCGCATGGGCAGTGTTTGATCCCATCCTTGAAAAACACCCCGCCTCCCACCCATACCCATCCGGCAGTTGGGGCCCGAAACAAGCCGATGCGCTTGTTACCGCCCATGGGGGCTGGCACAATCCAATCCCTGTGCGCAAAGACCCATGATTGACGAAGGCGGGAAAGGCGTTACTGCGTAAAGCGCGTTGCGTCTGCCGGTTTATAACTGGGAGAAAGGTCGAGAAAGGGTTGTATTATTGTATTATTTCTCGGCTTTGAGTAAACTTTTTTAATGGCAAGAAAACCACGAATACACGTCTACGGTGGCGTCTATCACGTCATGCTACGAGGTAATGCCGGTCAGGATATATTTTTTGATGATGAAGACCGTTATCATTTTTACTTATTGCTGCAAGAAGGGGTGTCACGGTTTGGTCATCGAATTCACGGATTTTGTTTAATGGGCAATCACGTACACTTAGCGGTGCAAGTTGGAGAAGAGCCTTTAGCGAAAATCATGCAAAATCTTTCGTTCCGGTATACGCGCTGGGTAAATCGCAAACAGAAACGAATCGGTCATTTGTTTCAAGGTCGGTACAAAGCAATATTAGTTGAAAGGGATAGCTATCTATTAGAACTGGTGCGTTACATCCATTTAAATCCCGTCAGAGCGAAAATGGTTCGCCAACCCAGTGCCTATCCTTGGAGTGGACATCGTTGTTATTTAGGTAAAGAGACATTGCCTTGGCTATGTACTGAATGGGTATTGAGTCAATTTGGAAAAAGAATCAACACTTGCCGCAAGCGATACGAAGAATTTGTACGAGCTGGTCGCGGGGAAGGCTATCGAGAAGAGTTCCACGGCGGAGGGGAAGACCAAAGGATATTAGGCGATAATCGATTCGTGGAGAAAATGTTGGATACAGAGGTGTATCAACCGTATAAACGCAAATCTATTCAGTTTAACGACCTTATACGACAAGTTTGCAAAGAATATAAATTGAAGGAAGCAGACTTAACCTCAACCAGCCGCAATCGTACTGCATCGGAAGCCCGGCAAATCATTGGTTGGCTGGCATTGAAGAGCGACAACATTACTTTAACGCAGGTTGCGCAGTATTTCGGTCGTGATGTCACCACGCTGAGTCGAGGTGTAAAACGAATGGAGGAAAAAATGAGAAATACTTCATTCGAGAAAAAATTGGAGAAACTCTTTAATACAATAATGCAAGCCTGAACCCCGTTGCCTCTTCTCTTAAGCCCGCCCCCTTCTCTTAGCCTTTATGCGAATTGAGGAAGCCTGCTACCTCTTCATAAAAAGCCAACCGAATTTCATCCGACTCATTGTCTATTTCATGCAAGGCATTCTCGAATGATCTGATAGAAAAATGCGCAGCATGTTGTTGAATGATTTGTTGAGTCATATGCGCGTGAACATATGGATCATTCTTGCCAGCGATGCAAACAAGGCCATTCACTGTTTTGGGTATTTGCCAAGTTCGCGCTTTTCTATCCGTCCAGAGTAAGCGTGAGGAAAACACTGGTACAGTCAACGGGCTTTTTGGTTTGATTGGGTCGATGTGAGGATCATTCCCATGCGTATAGTTTGCATGAGTTAAGCAACGATAAGTCGTAATCAATTTACCGTCGAGTAATATTTTAATCCCCAGTGCGGGAGCAACTAAGACAGCGTTGTCAACGAAATTCTGGTGACACAATTCATAAGCAGCCAATCCACCCGTTGACCAGCCGATTACATTGCGTATGCGAGGTTGATCCGGGTAAAAAATATTCCAAACCTTGCTGGCGATATTGGCAATACTTTGCGGATGGGATGTGGGCAATATTCGCAATTGATTCATACTTCCGGAGGACATTCCCTGACCTGGATAGTCGAAAGCAATGATGCGATAGCCGCGCTGCGTCAGAAACTCAAAGAAAGGGAGATGATTGAGCATGGAATCGCTTAATCCTTGCAGATATAAAATCGATGCACGTATGGATGTACCTCGTGGTGGAGATAAAGCACCATAACGCAGTCGCCAATGTCGAACTGGATAATCTATTGTGGCGATATCCCAGTGAGGTGTGGAAGTCGGGCTCACGAAATTTCCTTGTGTTGTTTCCGATGCTCAATATACGTTATAAACGTTTCGTCGCAAACTTTTCCCGGTTTCGCTATGCAATTAGCGAAAAAGGCCCTGATAAATACGAAGTATTATTTCTATACTTCGATGTTCGCCTGGTGCTTGTTCCGCAGGTGTTTTGTCGTTATGCGTCAAGCGGTTCTACCAGTAAAATGGCAATTTTTTACGTAACGCAGGGAAATATGTATTTTTATTTCTTGGTTTTGCCCTAAACCGGCGTGTGCCATGATTCGCCGGCAAACCGCCTGGATGTGTGAATCGAAAAAACCTGGCACCGTTATACTTGTTGTCTATTGGACAGGAGGAGATTGTGAGGTAGTGTCTACGCTGTTTGCTGGAGTCAATGGAGGAGCAACATTCCATTGCTTTCTTGAGCCCGGGAGTGAATATAGGACAGCGTGTTACGGCTTCGCAGCGTGGCAAATCGTGCGCTTGTTTAGATAAGCCCGGAAAGAAACCTACAGTTCTATCGAAGTACAGCCTTAGAAAATTTGACTCTGTCCCCTGAAAAACCGGAACACGGATGCGTAGATAATGTTAAAGCAACAGGAAACCTTTCTTGACCAACTCGCCCCGGGAGCCCGGGCTGTGGTTAGCGAACTGCGCGGCGGGAGAGGATTTGCAAGCCGCCTGGCCGGCATGGGTGTTTCAGTAGGCTGCCAAGTCGAAGTTCTGCAAAACTCCGCGTACGGTCCTTTGTTAGTGCTGGTTCGTGACACGCGCATCGCCCTGGGCCGCGGCGAGGCTGCGAAAATCTTAGTGAGAGAACTGGAGCGCGGGTAGTCAAATGCAGCGCAATGACACGCCGAAACTCACTGGTGATCCAGCGCAATCCCAGAGAACCATCGTAGTGGGTCTTGCGGGCCAGCCCAATGTGGGCAAATCAACCGTCTTTAATCTTCTAACAGGTCTCAGTCAACACGTAGGCAACTGGCCTGGCAAGACGGTCGAGCGCAAGGAAGGCACGCACTCCCGTGACGGTACTCGCCTGCGTATTGTTGATCTGCCGGGGACTTACAGCCTGACGGCCAATTCCGAGGAGGAGCGCGTTGCCCGCGATTTTATTGTTCATGAGGCGCCGGATGTCATCGTGATGATTGCCGATGCCTCGGCCCTGGAACGAAATCTCTACCTGCTGGCCGAACTGCTCGTGTTGCCCGTGCCGGTGGTGCTGGGATTAAACATGATGGATGTGGCCGAGGGGCAGGGCACTCACATCGAGCCGCACGTGTTAGAAGCCGCGCTCGGACTGCCTGTGATCCCCTTGGTTGCGACCAAGAACCAAGGTGTCTCCCAACTCATCGCGGCGGCAGAACGCCTGGCGCGGGAGCCCGCCCGTTTCCAACCCACCCGGCCGGAGATCGCGGAGCCCCACCGGGACGTGTTGGCACAAGTCCACGCCCTCCTGAGCGATCACGTTCCAGCCCCTTATTCAGGCGATTGGATCGCACTTAAATTGCTTGAGGGTGACATGGAAGTCACCGAAATAGCACAATCCTGGCTATCCGAA
>JASFLF010000433.1:0-4285 GCA_050118235.1 Gammaproteobacteria bacterium
ACAGCGTATTCGTATTAATGCGCACCAAACGCCCCCACGCCAATATGTATAAAATCGCCAAGGATTTGTACTTTTCCACCGGCGTCACCGCCTTGGCCCACGGTTTGGAGAACCTCTCCAACGATGAACACACCAGGGCCTATGTGGGCTACGCCGGTTGGGCGCCCGGGCAACTGGAGCATGAAATCCATCGCGGCGATTGGATCGTGGTGCACGCCGACCCCGATATTGTGTTCGATCAGGATTACCGTACCCTCTGGAAAAAACTCCGCAAATCCTGGTCGGGCCAATGGATTTAATCGCCCTGGCGAAAACCGGGGAGATCGCCGACGGGGCCGCCAAGGAATTCAGCCTCACTCAATACCACCCGCCGTTGGAGTTAATCGTCATCCGAAAAAACCAGCGTTATTTTGCTTACCTGAACCGTTGCCCGCACACCGGTATTTCTTTGAATTGGTTGCCCGATCAGTTTTTCGATATCGACCACGAGTATATTCAATGCGCCACCCACGGCGCCTTGTTTACGGTGGATAACGGCTATTGTGTCAGAGGACCTTGCGCCGGCGCTTCTTTACGCGCGGTATCCATCGTCATCGAAGACGCGATGATATATTTCAAACCCACCCATGAAATCATCGCGCCGCGGAATTAGTCTCCTGCTTCTTTGTATCATCTTGGCGCCGGGACTCACGCCCATTGCAGGCGCGAGTGAAATTGTGCGCGTTCCCATTTTAATCCCCACCTTGCTGGAACATTGGAAATCGAAAAGCTTTCAAGACCAGACTCGTTATACCCTGGTGCGCATAGACGGGCGTGACGCCATTAAGGCCCAAAGCGACAATGCCGCTTCAGGATTGGTGCGTAAAATCAAAGTGGACTTGACCAAGACACCGTATTTGCATTGGTATTGGCGGGTAGACAATGTACTGCAGGGCACGGATGAAAAAACACGTAGTGGTGATGATTATCCGGCTAGGGTTTATGTTATCGTATCCGGCGGATGGTTTTTTTGGCAAACCCGGGCCTTGAACTATGTATGGTCCAGCAACCAGCCGGTGAACAGCACCTGGCCCAACGCGTTTACCGATAACGCGGTAATGCTAGCCGTTCGTTCCGGCGCCGCACACACCGGACAATGGCAATACGAAACCCGGAATGTCCTGGAGGATTTGTCGACGTATATGCAAAAAAGCTTTTCCCATATTGACGCCGTTGCCATCATGACAGACACCGACAACAGCGGTCAAAGCGCCACGGCTTATTATGGCGAAATCTATTTTTCCGATAACGCGATGCAGTAAAAAACGGCGACCTGCTTCATTATTGCCACTGACAACATGAATACCCATACACACAACCACAATCACAACCATCATCACCATGACAGCGACACCAACGAGAAGCGCTTGTTGTGGGCGATGCTGCTCACCGGCGGCTTTATGGTGGCGGAAGTGATTGGCGGAATTATTTCCGGCTCCTTGGCTTTGTTGGCGGACGCCGGCCATATGCTGACCGATTCCTCGGCCTTGTTCATGGCTTGGGCGGCGGCACGCATTACCCACCGCCCCGCGGACGATGAACGCTCCTACGGCTATCACCGCGTGCAAATACTGGCCGCGTTTATCAATGGTTTGGCGTTTTTTGCCATATTCATTTGGATTGTTGTCGAGGCAGTACAGCGTTTGCTGGACCCGGTGCACGTCTTGGCTGACACCATGTTAATGGTTGCCACATTGGGATTGGTAGTCAACCTGGTAACGTTTTTCGTTTTACACGGTGGTAATCAAGCCGATCTCAACTTAAAAGGCGCCTTAGTGCATGTGATAGGCGATCTACTGGGTTCGGTGGCGGCAATCAGCGCGGCGGTCATTATCTTATGGACCGGCTGGATGCCCATAGATCCGTTGCTATCGGTATTGGTGGCGCTCCTGATTCTGCGCAGCGCCTGGTTTGTTACAAAACGCTCGGCGCATATACTGTTGGAAGGCACCCCCGAAGAGATCAATGTGATGGAACTGCGCGAAACGGTAAAATCGCGAATTCCCGACGTTGTGGACGTGCACCACGTGCATGTGTGGTCACTGACCAGCGACAGACCGTTATTAACCGCGCATGTGCAAGTCTGCGGCAACGTTGGGTACGATGAAGTCATGCAGCAAGTCAAAACCGTGCTCAGCGAGCGATATGGTATATCCCATTCCACACTGCAGATTGAATACGATCGCTGCGCGGATAAATAGCAGCGGTTATTCGCGAATGTTACACATCGAGTATTTTAAAGTTCACCACGAAGCGCACGAATAATACAAAGGGAAACGCTACTAAAAACTCTTCATGCACGTCGTGGTAAAAAAATAATTGGCAGTTTGACGAACTGAAACGCTGGCGATTGTTTATTCCGACCGACTGGTGACTTCCAGCAAATGATAACCAAACTGAGTTTTCACGGGTCCTTGCACCGTATTAACGTCGGCACTGAACACGACCTTATCGAATTCTGGAACCATCATACCGGGCCCGAATTCACCCAGATCTCCGCCTTGCGCAGCCGACGGACAGCTGGAATATTGTTTGGCAAGTTCAGCGAAATCAGCACCCGCTTCAATCTGCGCTTTTAACTCATTACATTGCTCTTCGGTGGACACCAGTATGTGTCTGGCGGTTGCTGTGGTCATAACATATTTCTCCAAATTCAGCATGGATAACAGGGGGTTAAATGGCCGTCGATTATATCAGGAATCTAAAGCCGGGCGAATAAAGACTGGCGTTCAACGGTTACGAATATTCGAGAAAGTTGGGGGCATTCGGGTTGATGGCGAAAGAAAAAGTCTTTTACCGTCTGACAATTTCAAAAATATGGTAATTGGCAGCAACGGCGATAACTTACTTTCTTGCCCGATTTAAGGTAACTTCTGCAACCGGCGGGCTATTCTCCGGTCACATGGTAGTGCACTTGGCCGCAATACCAGGCATTGGTTCACAACGCCACCTGCTATTAATTGGTCAATTGAATATTCGCCGCAATTAATATCAAATAACGCAAGAACGGTTTATCGCTGACACACCGATTATCCGTTACACATTTTACTTTTTATAAATTGGGTTTTACCGAAAACGCCATGCGCAAACTTGTTGAATTGACTATGGTTTTTTTGTTGGGTTGGGCTCTAGCGCTGTATTTTCTCACTGACAGAGAAAACCCTCTCGCAAACCATAACGCCAGAACCCAACCCGCTAAAGACCCTAACTTGCCCAGCGACCGCTCACTATTACCCCAAT
Source organism: Gammaproteobacteria bacterium (assembly GCA_050118235.1). GTDB lineage: Bacteria > Pseudomonadota > Gammaproteobacteria > SZUA-152 > SZUA-152 > JAJDNG01. The sequence continues at coordinate 3,280 of JASFLF010000433.1, forward strand.
CCCCTGTAAGCGGCAAGCCTATCGTCACCACACACACCGCCGAGATCGACAAAGCCAAACAACAATTGGCGCGAGGCGACGTGGAATTGTTTATGGAGTCATTACAGACACTGCGGGCCGCCTCCAAAGAATCGCGCTGGCAAGAATATCGGGCGGCGTTTTTTGGCGAGTTGCAGAAACTGAAAGACAAAAAACAATATCCCACCGCCATACAGTGGCTAACGACTTATTTGCGCACGGAATACGATGACGTTTTGGCCTTGCAAGCATTAGCGGATTTTCATTATCTGCAACATAATTATTTGGCGGCCATCGATACCTTGTACCTGGCAAAAAGCTACGCCCATGACAGCGCCAAGATCAATCAAATCGTCACAACGCAACGCGCGCTTACGGCCGAATACGCAAGCCAGTTGCAAAAACAAGAAGACCACTTGGCGTTACTGGATTTGTATCAACGGCTGGTGAGTGTTGAGCCGGAGTATAGCGCCCATTATGTCGGTTTGGCACAAGCGTATCTGGCGCTGGGTAACGAAGCCGACGCCCGGCAAACGCTTAATATTATCGCTTATGACCCGCAGGCCGGCGCTAAGGCCAACCAATTACTGAGCATGATTGACAATCAATCCAGCCAGTCAACGGCGGATGCGGAACCGATTACCCTCAGCCGTCATGGCAATAATTTACTGACCAGCGTGCTGTTCAATAACCAGGCTTATGGCCGGTTACTAGTGGACACCGGCGCGTCATTGACGGTGATTACTCCAGAGTTATTGCAGGAATTATCATTGGATGGTCAGTCACCGTTGCGCAGAGCCTGGTTTAACACGGCTAACGGTGTGGTTGAAGCGCCAATATACGTGATTCAACGCATAAGCCTGGGTGGGCAAACCGTCGATCAATTGGAGGTGGCGGTGATGAATCTCAACAACGCGCATATCAATGGTTTGCTGGGCATGAATTTTTTACAGCACTTTCGCTTCTCCATTGATCAACACAACAATGT
>JASFLF010000434.1:0-4283 GCA_050118235.1 Gammaproteobacteria bacterium
ATTTTAATCGATTTTTAGCCGATTAGGCACTAATAAGACAAAAAACAAGATTATTCTTGAAAAGCCGTTTTTTACGGCTGTTAAAAAATGAAAAAGTCCCAATAATCTGCAATGTTATTGGGACTTTTCATTGGTTTTCAAGTTTTGGCAACGCTGTGGATTTTATTCAGCCGTCGTTAACGATCAAGAATCACCTTCTTCTGGAACTTTCAACGCCAGGAATACCGGACCGCCGCGGCGTTGAACCAATAAGGGCACCGATTTACCCACTGGCAAGGCGTCCACCAGGTCTTTAAATTGATCCGCGCCTTTAACATCTTGATTGTTGATCATGAGTATTACATCGCCTTTGCGTATGCCGGCTTTGCGGGCCGGCCCCGAACCGATACGCGTCACTATGACACCGTTTTCCTTGATATCCAGCTCTTGGCGTTCCTCGGCACTTAAGTCCGCAACCACAACGCTTAAGCGGTTGTCCTCTGATTCCTGGATTTCGTGGGAACTGGCGATTTGTTGTTCCTCCTCAGGCAATTCGCCGATGCGAATTTCCAATGTCTTCACTTTACCGTTGCGCAAGATTTCCACATCCACATTTTTGCCCACTGGCGTCAAACCCACTACGGGCGGTAGATTGGACGAACGAATAATCTCGTGGCCGTTAAACTTGGTCACAATATCCCCCACTTCAAAACCGTGCTGTTCCGCCGGGCTATTGGGCAACACTTTGGCGATCAACGCCCCTCTGGGCTTATCCATGCCAAAGGATTCCGCCAATTCGCGGGTGACGTCTTGAATCAGAACTCCCAGCCAGCCCCGAGACACATGCCCACTTTCTTTTAACTGGTCCACCACATTCATGGCCATGTTGATGGGAATCGCGAATGAAAGTCCCATAAAACCACCGGTACGGCTGTAAATCTGCGAATTAATACCGATGACTTTACCGTCTAAGTTAAATAGCGGGCCTCCCGAGTTACCGGGATTAATAGCCACATCAGTTTGGATGAACGGCACATAGTTCTCTCGCGGCAGACTGCGCCCTTTAGCGCTGACAATGCCGGCGGTAACCGAGTGATCAAAGCCGAAGGGCGAACCTATGGCCAATACCCATTCGCCGACTTTAAGTTCGTTGGAATCACCGATTTTTACCGACGGCAAATCGGACGCATCCACTTTTAATAAGGCTAAATCACTGCGTGAATCGCTACCCACCATTTCGGCCTCTATTTCCCGCCGGTCGGTCAACCGCACAATGATTTCATTGGCGTCTTTAATGACATGGTAATTTGTCAATATATAACCATCATTGGAAATAATGAATCCCGAACCCAATGATTTTGAATCAAAATCTTCGAATTCCCGCGGTTCGCCTTCTTCGCCGAAGAAATGCCGAAATAAATCGCCGAACGGACCTTCCGGAATTTGTTCCGGCATCTGTGGCGCTTTGCTCATTGGTGGGTGTTTGATTTTTTGCGTGGTGCTGATATTGACGACGGCGGCGCCGTATTTTTCCACCAACTGGGTGAAGTCTGGCAATTCTCTGGCTTGTAGCGGTGTTATTACAACAAGCAATAACAACGCACTCATGCAGACTTTCTTAACTAACGCTTGGTAAGAATTCATTTTCTCTCCTAAATCGTACTACAGTCTCACAATCGGTTGAGCCGTCCCGGAGTCAGGCTCAAGAAATGATAATCGAATTTTTTATTTGTAATAGCTTGGGTTGATAGCGCGGATCCAGGCGTATTTGCGAAGATATATGCTTTAGCCAGACAAAACCGACCGCGAAACCGAAAATGGAAAATAATACCGTAAGTATGTCTGTATTTGACAATAAAACTTGCGCACTGACAACCTCGCCCAGCAATCCGAAAGCAATAAGCAATACCAACGGCAAGGCGTAAATAAGCAGCGAGCCTTTTACCAGGGAATTTTCTTCAATACCAATAATAACTTCATCACCGACTTGGACCGGCAACGATTTGATTACGGCAATGGAGCTGGTTTTGTTGCCGAACACCTTGGCCAATACCGAGGTGCCGCAGCCTTTGTTGGCGGCGCATTGCCCGCAAACGGTTTTACGTTCCGTCTCCACCCAGGCCCAATCATCTTTCACAGCGACCACTTTGCCCCGCTCTTCGATCATTGCCCGGCCTTTTGTTCAGACGACGAGTCGGGTGAATAACGAATAGATTGAGCAATCAATTCAACCGTGGACATGGGAACTTCTCCCACCACCGTCACTTGGTGATCATCGCGCACCGAACCATAAATATTCATCGCACCCGTGCGTGATGCGCCGACAAACGACTGACTTTCGGCGTTAAATGGCTCGATATAAATGGATACTGATGCCAATCCATCCGAGATAATGACATGCTCGGCCGGTTGGCTGCTATTGGGCATTTGCTGTTTATAACGTGCCGAAACCATAAACCCGCTGGGCAGGTTAGCCACATGCCACGCCCGGTCCACATCAAGATCACTTTCACTCTTCTCATCATCGCCATGCCACGTAAAGGACTCGCCCGACACAGCCGGTTTTAACATCGCGTCCGGTATATCATCGACAATTTCGATTTGAGTAAACATCATTTGCTCTAGCACTTCACCCTGTGAGTTCACCAGTTCCGATTTCAGCAACAGGTTGGAGTCCTCGTCTATCCATAACCGATAGCCATAACGATAAAGGTCTTTAGGATTGATTTCTATGATACGGGTATTTTTACCGGCGACCCGGTTGTTCCCCGCGGCGACAAAACTGTAGTTGGGGGCAAACTGGTTCAGATTAGCGGTCAACTTGGCAAATAGATGATTATTGAAACGTCGTTGGCCGACGACCACCGACTGGCTGTCCGGCAAATAACACGTGACGACGTCATTTTTACGGATGACTTCTCGCGGCTCACCGCTTAAATGCACCAAGCGCTCAGATTCGCCGTGGCCGTCATTTTTATGGATTAACCGAATAGACTCCACACGGCCATCGTTAATGTAGACTAGTGAGCCATGATAATTCAATGTTTGCAGAGCCTGGCCCATCTTTCCAATATATTCGATGGCACTCATTTGAGCGTCCACCGCCAAGGCTGTAATGGGTACTACGACCGCTAGTAGCGAAGCGAATCTTATCACTTTAATACTATTTTCCTTGTTCGACTATTTTAGTCCTGGCCTGGCTGGGCGTTATTATGATACGCGCATAAGGCATCACCCCTTGCACCCGTGAACCCAATGCGTGTTGGTTGTGATTGAGCAAATATTTGTCCAACTGCGGATGATATTTATAAATCTGGGTAATTTGGGCATTGGATTGGGCACTGTCTGATGCGGAAGCCTTCATTGCCGCAGTGGGGGGCGTTTGCGCGTATGCGGGGGGAGTGGATGTAGCCGGAGAGGAATTGGCAAGTTGTTCCATCCGAACATATTGATCCTTGGAAGGCATTTGCGCCAATGACGGTACTGTATCTTTGGATTGATATACGGCCTGCACCCCGATGACGGCTACTGCCGCCACTGATGCTGCAATGGCGGCGCCGGCGATTTTTTGCTTAACGGTGGATTTGTGTTTCATGGCTCCGGGAGCAAATATTGTGGGCTCCTTCTCTAAAGCACTCATAACCGACTTGGCAAATTGATTATCGATTGTGGGTGGTAGATTGTTTCTGAGCGTGTCGCTGATGAGGTGATAATGCTGCCAGCGATTTAGTGATTGGTCGTCGCGGCAAATTTGCTGGATAATAGCGGCGTGTTCCGATTCGTGCAGCTCGCCATCCATAAACGCGGATATATGTTCATCGATTTGCTTTGTCATGATTAGCCCACCTACCTGTTCTTTAACAAACTATTCTTTAACAAACTGCTCTTAAACTAACTGCTCTATAACTAACTCTTTAACTAGCTTAGTCTTTCACCAATAAAGGTTTTAATGATTTTTCTATAGCTTCCCGCGCTCGGAAGATTCTGGATCTCACCGTCCCGACCGGACATGCCATGGCTTCAGCAATTTCTTCGTAACTCAGACCGTCTATTTCGCGCAGGGTAATAGCAGTCTTCAAATCTTCCGGCAGTTTTTCAATGGTTGAAAACACCGTTTGTTCTATTTCATCACGCTGCAACAGGCGCTCCGGAGTGGCGAATTCCTTTAATGTACTCGCCCCTTCGAATTGTTCTGCCTCTTGAGCTTCTATATCTACGCTAGGTAAGCGCCGTCCCTGGGCAACCAAATAATTCTTCGCCGTATTTATAGCAATGCGATACATCCACGTATAAAAGGCGCTGTC
>JASFLF010000435.1:0-4276 GCA_050118235.1 Gammaproteobacteria bacterium
CCTCTTTACGTATGGCGTTACACCCTCCGGGTAATAAGGGCACTGGATACGGTCCGGATTTTTGTTTCGGCAGCCATTCCATTTCCAGACTGGCATCACGCCAGGTAACGCCTGCACCGAGGGCACCATCATCTCGGGACAAATTGGCGAAAACCGGGCTCACCATACCCACATTCCTATTCGCCAGTGGCTTAGTAAGCGTTTTTAACCATCCCTTAGGCGTGAAGCAATGAGCGTCCAAAAAAACCAGCACGTCCCCGGTGGCTCGCTTGGCGCCATAGTTGCGTGCTCCAGCCACTCCTAGATTTGATCCCTTTATGACGTAAACCTGCTTTTTAGACGAAAACCTTTGCGCTACGTGGTCTCCGGAACCGTCCGTAGAACCATCATCAACCACGATCACTTCCAAGTCGACGTCAGCATTGTTGTCAATTAGGCAATGTACCGTATCGACTAAGTTGTCGCCCTCATTGTAACTGGGTATTACAACACTTATTTTCTCGAACGTCATACCGATGCAAGGTCATCACTTCAATAAACGCTTCGCCTCGTCAATAAAACTCATCGCCCTAACCTCGGAAATTTCAAGTATTTCCGCGATTACCGCGGCATCCAGTTTGGCCAGTTGGTCAAGAGTGGTGATTTTCGCTTCCGCTAATTTAGTCTCGTATTTGGATCCAATACCGTTCACCTCAGTCACCGAGCGGGCCGTAGTCGCTGTGGGAACCGACACAGAGCGGATGATCGGCCCTATCGTCGGACTTATCGTCGGACTAATTGTCGGACTGATCGTCGGCCGAATGGTTGGGCTTATGGTCGGACTTATGGTCGGCCGAATCGTCGGCGCAATAGTTGGGCTTATAGTCGGGCTGATTGTCGGCCGAATCGTCGGGCTAATCGTCGGGCTTATGGTCGGACTGATTGTTGGCCGAATCGTCGGGCTAATCGTCGGGCTTATGGTCGGACTGATTGTTGGCCGAATCGTCGGGCTTATAGTGGGGCCAAGCGTTGGAACAATGGTCGGACTAATTGTCGGCCTGATGGTGGGGATTACGGTGGGCACTATAGTAAATAGTCGCGATACGGTGAAAAATACATTGAATTTCGCACTATCGATTTTACCAGTGGGAGTCAATAGCACAAACGACGTAGGGCCGAGTTGGGCGTCAGCTGCAATCGCAATACTAATTTGAATACCTCCTCTAACTACAATACCCGTAAGTGACGCTTTGACTCCCGGATTAGAAAACACGATATTGGTGGCACCTTCCAAACCCGCCCCGCTTATTGTTGCCAACTCTATGGTACTACCAACTAATCCAGAAGCAGGATTTATCCCGGTAATTGATACATCCGGCAACCCTTCCCCTACGGTAAAAAAGACGCCAAACTCCTTACTATTAATCGTACCTCGCGGCGAATCCACTTGAAAAAACTTTTGCCCGGGAGTAACAACGCTAATCACACCAATATTTATCTCTGTTGATATCCTATCGGCGGAACTGCTTAGAATTCTTGCTTTTATTCCAGGATCTTCAAACGTCACTCTTGTGGCACCTTCCAAGTTTGCGCCAAAAATAGCAACCGGCACGATTGTTTCCGGCTCACCACTCAGCGGCTCAACTCGGTTAATGATCAACTGTGGTTGGGGTTCGGTGACAGTAAAAAATACGTCAAATACACTGCTATCCACCGTGCCGCGAGGCGTAGTCACTACAAAAGACACCGGTCCGACTGGTACAGTAGACGCAACTTGCAATTGCAGAGTGACTCCACTTGTAGTGCTGTCGACAACTTCAGCCCTCACCCCCGAATTGGAGAAAGTAACACTGCTTGCGCCTTCCAGGCCCGTACCGAAAATCGTAGCTTTAACAGCTGAACTGCCGGCTGGCGCACTGACTGGCTCAATGCGGCTTATGGACATTTCCGGTTGTGCTTCGATAACGTTAAATTGAACGTCAAAGTCCGCACTGTTGAAACTACCATCAGGCGTGGTCAAAACAAAAGCCGTCATCCCTAACGCAGCGTCCGCGCCAATAGTAAAAACAATTTCCATTTCCTCGGTGGAAACAACCACAATGTCCCCCACCGATATATCGGGATTATCGAATTCTATATCTATGTCGTTCTCACTCCATCTAAAGCCGGTACCCGAAATAATCGCTTGCACTTTACTGTCTTGAACGCCTTCGGTCGGTATAATGGAAGACATCGTGGTCGGTTGTTCAACCGTAAAATACACACCAAAATCCTGACTACTGACCTGCCCCCGAGGTGTAGTTACTGTAAAAAAAACATCACCCACCGGTGCCTGGTCGGTGACGAGAAGGTTGATTTCTATTTGCTCATTGCTACTGGTCAATACCGCTGCCACAATATTTGGATCGGAAAACGCTACTTGAGTGGCATTGGCCAGTCCCGTTCCCGATATGGTTGCCGTAATCGCGCTACCAAGTAATGCGCTTCCCGGTGCAATGCCCGCTATGGTCAATGGCATCTCCACCACAAACGGCTCAGGACTGATGGCTTGGCCGTAGGCCGTTGTCACAATAATATCCACTGCTCCTAAAGGGGCCTCCACGGGTACAGTGGCTATAATTCTGGTTTTTGATTCAACCGTGGCTTCCGTATCAACACCGCCGAAGCTAACGCTTGTAACATCGAGAAAATTTCGACCGTTAATAACAATCTGCGAGCCGGCTACGCCGGTGTTGGGACTAGCACTGGTTATGGTGGGCAATCCCACTACGGTAATGGTAACGGTATCGGGCTCGCTTAAATTCCCGGCGCTGTCCTCCACCACCAGTTCGAGCACGTGGGTACCCACTTCCAATGTTACTTCCAATTGCGGTTCTGTTGTTTCTCTTGGGAATGTCGTCGCCATGGTACTTGCTCCTTAGCATAAATTCTGTCGCTGCTTCTGCATTGAAGCGGCCTATCGTAACTATAAAGCTGTTATAAGCCACATACCTCGATTACAAATTCATTGGCTCCATGTTTATAGGTGCCAGGTATTATGTTCATAAGCGCTATGACCCACCGTTTACTTTATTCCACCGATAACGTACCACATCCAGTATGCTGGTGGTGTTACGTGCGTCCAACAACACCGTCGCCTCGTCTCCAGTGGTTTGCACGGTTTGTTCAACACCCGCCTCGGCGCCGGGGCTAAGAACCATTTGCGATAAATCATGAGCCGCCGCCGTCACATCATGTTGCAGATCGAGTAAGTCGTCGATGGTTGATCCAGTACTGCTGACCGCCTCATTGAGTACGCCTACCTTATTTTGATATTCCTGATATTCAGTACGATTAACAATGCCGTTATATCGATTGCCGATTTCCTGTTCCACATCCAACTCCACCAGCGCCAATAGCTCCAGGACCTCTTGCACTCTTTCGGTTTGCAGATTGTTACTACGCACTAATAAATCGATGCTCAGAGCAATATAACGTACATCGGCGATAGACGGTACGGGAAATATCGCCGTCAATTCAGCGAACGTTTCCCGTTTATAGCCCATTTCATCTTTGATGCGTTCCTTTACCGCCGGATCGAGCTGTGGCAACACCACACCCACCGCGCCCGCCCATAGCACATTACTTCGATCGATGTCGGCTGTGGTGATTTCACTTAATCCGTTCTTAAAGTCGATTCTTGCCAGTTCCATCCAATCCTCATTATTGGGAAGGCTCGCGCGCGCTTGCAAAGTGAAAGCTTCTGTAACGCGCGTGTAGCCACTATACAAAGGCTCCTGGTCGTTCTCCACGTAATCGCTATCACGCTCGCTGTATTGAACGGCAATATATAATGTTCCGGTGGTCGCGGGGTCTATAGTCAAATCATAAGGCTGGCTGATATAAATCTCCCGACCATAACCATCCAGCGCCGCACCGGGTTGAATTTCCACCACAAACCCGCCTTTGGCGATGATACGCAACTCATTTTTTTCGTCGCGCACGATCCCGGGCGAATGCATGGTTCTGTTGTGAAGCCGGCGTTTTTCCAGGTGGTATTGCTGACCATCGTTCCAGTCCTGGGCCGTGGTGAAAAACCCGGTAAAAAAATTCATCCGTTTGTATTCGATAATATTATTCATTGTCTATTTACCCCATATTCTTATCCTACCAATGAGTGAACACCGATTTCACAACGTTCACTAATTTCGATTTGCATTGCTTTTAATTCGTAGATACTGACCACCGGCGTAATCTTCAGGTAGTACATGGTATGCGCGGGCTTTTCCAGGTCGATAATGCTGCGAATCTTTTGCAG
>JASFLF010000436.1:0-4265 GCA_050118235.1 Gammaproteobacteria bacterium
TTCAATTAGAAGATCAAGCGCTACCGCCCCTTGAATATGTCAGTGTAATTCCCGCCATGAGGAAACCTGTCGAAGAGCTTAACCTGACTAAGACTGACGAACTAGCACTGAAATACATCCAGAAAGACACTTCACTTGTACCCAGTGAATCATGGAAAGATCCAGACTAGTTAAATTGGTTTAATTTATTTGCCAACAGCCTGGATTAGTAAAATAATCCGGGCTTTTTGTATTAAAATGGTGATGCAACCTTAACCACCCCACTTCACTAAACCTTAAATCCAACGGGTCGCCACCGACCGATTTTCCAATGGTGTTGTGCCTGTCTAAAGTTTGAATGCTCGCGTAAAGGAGCCCTGCGGGGAAAGCCAAGGAGAAAACCTATTTCCACCAGCAACGGAACATTTATTTTTTGAATACCTGTCCGAACTTCGACGAGCAAATTAGGGGCAGAGAAGAAACAGAAAGCAATATTCCCTGGTATTAGGAGCGATTGCTCTGTGACCTCCTCGACCCGTTTTTTAAAACAAAAAGTGGTTTAATGACATATGTCATAATTAGTAGAGATTATCTATGATCTTATAGCCTGACAACAAAGTGTATTCGGATATTTGTGCCGTACGCGCCAGAGAATTCAGCAATATTTCACAGCGTCCAGATCAAAAAGCGAAGCGATCGGCTATTTAATAACCGTAGACTTTTAGGATAGAATTTTTTCTCCCTATACTCTGTTGATGGATGCTTCGCAGTTGGCAAGACTAATCGAGACCAAGATGAGGGCCGTGTAAAATGTAACCGCAGCAACATGGAGAAATGCCCTCTCCACAACCCGGGTTTTAAGCCATAATGAATAAGCAGTAAAAATATTTGATTACTAGCACAGCCAAATGAAGCTTAGGGTACTGACTTACAACATGCATCGCGCCATCGGACTTGATCGCAGGTTCCGACTGGATCGTGTATCCAGTATCTTGCGCCACTATGATGCAGACATCGTATTCCTTCAGGAATCAGATGACAATGTGCCCAGATCACAGCGATTGAATCTTGCCAGAGAACTGGCATCGGACCTGGAGTACCCCTATTATGTCGCTGGATACAACGTAACCCTGCGCAATGGTCGCTATGGCAACGCTACATTAAGTCGCCATCCTATTATTAAGAGCGAGAATATTGACTTGACAGTGGGCAATAAAAAGCGTCGCGGGTGTCAGCACGCCATTGTGGAAATAGAAAGTTCACGCGGTAACAAATACCTTCTGAATACCTTTAATCTCCACCTGGGATTATCAACTCAAGAACGAGCTGAACAAATTGGCATATTGGCGCAGAGTACACCCTTCAAAGAACGTGATCGCAGCCAGCCTTGCATGGTGGCAGGTGACTTTAACGACTGGCGAAACCTGTTGTCACCCGTATTTACCAGTGTTATGGATTTTCAATGTGCGACTAATCACAAACTGGGTAACCGGTACCCCTTCAAGACCTATCCTTCCTTATCTCCCACAGGTGGATTGGACAAAATCTTTTTCGACGGTTCCCTTAAGCTAAAGCATGCATTTACCTGCCGCCTGAACTTATCCAAAATTACCAGTGATCATCTTCCAATTATCGCGGAATTTGATTTGACTAAATGAATCATCTTTTATAGGTATTAAGGATGTTTCTTATACATAAGGATCACAGATAATACAGCTATATTCGAGAAACATTGAAAACCGGGGTCAACATCCCCTCTTCTGATAATGCAAGCCTAAGTATGCGAGTGGAACTAATTTGAAAGTTATACAATTATCCCGCCCCCCTTTCTCGTGGGAAGTTTGCAGTTGCCCGGACGGATACCTATAACAAGTAAATACATATGATTTGACGTGGCTCCATCGTTTAGAACGTGGGGGGAGAGTCGCCTGTTACCCCTGATTATGATATGGTTTCTTCGTGCTTATGCGTTACAAGTATAACCACACCTCTATCAACCCAGCGCGCACATCTGGATAAGAGGCGCCCAAGTTTTTTATAGGAAGCTTTATGTCTTGAGCGATCTTTTTACTGGTAAAGTACTTTATAACATGTTTTTTTAATGTGTTTGCAGCGTCTTTATCTTCATCATGAAAATAACGTATATCTCTAGCCTTATCCGTAACTTTCTGGATTCCAGGTATAACATAACCCAAGTTCTTTAAATATTTCTCTAGCTCTTCGACTATTGATTTGTCATCCGGATTTGAATAGTGCAAATATACTGTATAACGACTCAGTTCTAATTTTTGTTGCGCGATTTGTTTTGAATCGTCTTTAGTTAAAGCGATTTTTCCTATGTCTTTAGTTTTTGTATTTTTATCAATTAGCTCATTTACAACCTTCGTTAGCTCTTGCAATCTTCTACTATTAGAATCCAGCCGAGCATTGGTGGTTGGGCAGAGTTAGGAACCGAGGATTTTTTAGGGCTCTTAAAGCCAGGGGTGACGCAATGCTGAAACGCTTTCGCCTAGATCCTGATGGGTTATCTACAGGGAAGTAGTGTATACCGTTTTTGCAGGAGCATAAAAACGGTTATCTACAGGGAAGTAGTGTATACCGTTTTTGCAGGAGCAACAAACGGCGACTGGTGCGGATCAGATCCGACACCGCTTGATTAAGGAAACGGGTGCGTATTGTAAGAGTTGATGTAATTGAAAGGCATCAATTTGGTGCCTAAAGAAACTATTTGGCTATTGACTGGCTCTGGCCAATGGATGGGCGATGGTACGATTGCACGGATGTAACCGGTAGACTGCGTCTGGAACAAGCAGTCGAGAACACCAAAAGTAGGCGCTTTTCTTAAGGACCTACTTTTGGTAGGCGATACCGAATGATTCCGTGGACGGAATCGGTAGAGTCGCGTCAGAAACGAAGACCGAGCAATTGTCGAAGAAGCCAACCAACAGCCCTGTAGCAGTGCCCGGTTCAGTTCTGGCGATGGCCTTTGACTATTTTTTAGTAGGAATACGCTTTTGGAGTATATTTTTTGTTTCTCGCAAGACTTCATCAAAGCCATGCGCTTCAATGTCGCTTTGCCATAAAATGTCGCCATCTTTGGTTGAATATAAGCGAAGCTGTACTTCGTAGGTATCATCAGTGTTTACTAAGTCAGGTGAACCACCGAAGCTACCACCGCCTCCCGCAACAAACAATGTGATGATTGCCGCATTGGCGAGATAAGCTCCTACAGTCTTATCAGCCCCAATAATGCGCCCCTTGATCAGCGCTACAAGCGTGGCATCACCACTAAACCCCATGTTACCAAGAGTTGGAATGTCATCTTTGTCCGCAACATCCTTATACAGAGCCTTGAGTTGCTGTGACCCAAGCCGTTCAGAATAATACGGCCCTGGCTTGGCTTTCAATTCGCTGGTTTTTCGTTCACGATCACTTTCGGTCGTGATCACATAAAACTTTTCTCGCGAATATGCCATACCTACCGACCTATGTTGATCTACAGGCTTAAATCCCTTTTCCATCAAGGTCGATTTGATCAACTCAATTAACTTGTCAGCCATTGACTTGTTAAGCGGTACGTCAACACTGTCAGTAAAACCAGGCGCATCACTAGCAATTGTGGTATTGATGGCAATAGATATGCTGGAAATGTTACGCACATGATGTTTCTTTAATTTGTCAGGTGCGGCGCAGCCGGTGCAGACCAGAAAGCTTAAAAAGGATATATAAAATATACGTTGCATAAGACCCCTTTTATCGGTTGAAACTGAAATTTCTTTATTAACCGCTCTGCATAACGACGAACTTGTTGGTCGTAAATGTTGTGGCAAACCGATTGAGTTAAATGTTGGTTTACGTGGCATTGACTTTCTTGTTATAACATTCTATTGCTGAACCTATTAGCAATGTCAAATATTAAAACCTTTTTTTCTTACTCGATTTCTATATAATTTCGTGGGTAGCCGTCAGACTCCACCTCCTTTAATGCCAATACAGGAATTTAATTTGCGAAAGATCACTATTCACTCTGCGGGTTCTTACGATAAATTAACATTTGAAGAATCACCTGATCTTCAACCTGGAACCCATGAAGTTGTCATCAATGCCAAGGCGATAGGAGTTAATTTTGCAGATATTTGCGTTCGTCTAGGTGTTTATCAATCCGCAAAAGAGTATGTGGGCTGGCCGATCACTCCAGGTTTCGAAGTATCCGGAACTGTTAGATCTGTGGGCGCCTCTGTAAAAAAATACTCAGTTGGCGAAGAAGTCATTGGTTTTACCCGTTT
>JASFLF010000437.1:0-4261 GCA_050118235.1 Gammaproteobacteria bacterium
TTCTCATTGACTTGATGAACCTCGAACGCAGTGCAGGACAATTCGATTTTTTCCTCGACGATAGCAGCCGCGATCAATGGTTTGATCGTTTGAAAAACTATATCGCCAGCGAAGGGAAAGAATAAAGAGGGGATTTATTCTATGCTACCTTACACTAACATCGCCGCAGGAGTGCTCATTTTTATAGTTGGCTTCAGCTTACACTGGCCGTGCCAGCTCATCGTGATTCCAGTCTGCAATTCGAAAAACCGCACATCAACCTGAATAGGTTTATTACTTTCCCCTTTGGGATTATCGTAGGACTGGCATAACATTGCATAGACTGTTGCCCGGCAATTTTCACTAAATAATACAACCTGGCTGATAAGGTTGTAAAAATATCGGTGGCTATTTGAATAAGCGGAATCAACAACCGAAACCTATAAAGATGTGGTTAAGCCTCAGTGTACAGCTGGCGTTATTTGCCGTAGCGTTGATGTGGCCAGCGGGAACCTGGCGGTGGTGGGAAGCGTGGGTTTTGGTTGGCATTTGGACTGTTTTTGTGGTTGCATCAGCTATTTTTTTATCGCGCCACGATCCCGCCCTACTTGCTGAACGGATGAAACTTATGCCGCTACAAAAGGAACAGAAACTCTGGGATAAGATGCTGATGTCACTATTTTTTATTACCGCCATTGGGCTTTACATTATTCCTGGCTTTGATGTTGTACGTTATGAATGGAGCGAACCATTGCCAGTGTGGCTGGAAGTCTTTGCAATGATCGTACATCCGCCTTGCTTTTTGTTCCTCGGATGGGTCATGCGCGAGAACACTTATCTATCAGTCGTAGTTAAAATTGATGATAAACGTGGACACCAGGTGATCACCACTGGGCCTTACGCACTCGTTCGTCACCCCATGTACACTGCAATGATCGTCCTCTTATTTGCCGTACCCGTTGCGCTCGGCTCGCGATTCGGGTTGATTCCTGCTGCGGTACTAACAGTGCTGTTAATTGTACGCACCCATTTCGAAGATTGCACCTTACACGCAGAGCTAGCTGGGTACCGGGAGTACGCCAAACAAACACATTATCGATTGATTCCCGGGATTTGGTGAGCTCCCGAAGTACATATATAATGATTCGAAAAACGTTGGCCTATTTTAGGGGTTAAGAAGAGATGCTTATGAAAGCAATTGAGCTAACAAATTACGGATCCCCCGATTATTTTGAACTTAAACAGGTGGTAAAACCAACGCCCAAAAACAATGAAGTCCTAGTAAAAGTTCATGCGGTATCTGTTAATTCCTGGGATTGGGAAATTCTGATCGGAAAACCGTTCGTGAATCGTTTCATGGTCGGATTGCTCAAGCCAACAAGAATAAAAATTCTTGGTTGTGACATCGCCGGACGGATTGAAGCGATAGGCGAAAACGTAAAACAGTTTCACGTCGGTGATGAGGTATTTGGTGACATATCTCACTGTGGTTGGGGTGGTTTTGCCGAGTATGTATGTGTCCGTGAAAATGCCAATGCATTAGCATTGAAACCGCCGAGTTTGACATTTGAACAAGCCGCGGCCATACCTCAGGCGGCGGTGCTCGCCCTGCAAGGTTTACGTAAAGGAAAAATTGATCGGGCACAAAAAGTGTTAATCAACGGTGCATCGGGTGGCGTGGGATCGTTTGCGGTACCCATGGCCAAATCATACGAGACGGAAGTGACTGGCGTGTGCAGTACACCAAAAATGGACTTTGTACGCTCGCTTGGCGCCGATCATGTGATTGACTATAAGCAAGAAGACTTCACCCAAAATGATAAGCAATATGATTTGATTCTTGATATTAAAGGATATCATTCGATTTTCGACTACAAACGCGCATTAAGTCCCAACGGAATTTATGTCATGGTCGGCGGTTCATCGTCTCTCGTAAATCAACTCTTCTTGCTGGGGCCATGGATTTCTATGTTTGGCAGTAGGAAGATGGGGCTCTTGTTGCATAAACCAAACGCAAACGATTTGGACTATGTGAAAACACTTTTTGAAGCGGGCAAAATTACAGCTGTTATCGATAAACGGTACCCGTTAAGTGAAGTTGCTGAAGCCATTCGGTATTTTGGCGAAGGACACGCCAAAGGAAAAGTCGTAATAACAATAGAACAGTCCAAAACCAACCTATCTTGATGTGTCAGTAGATGCCACACCACCTCGACAATTTTTAAAAATCGCTAAAGTTTCCGATTACTCTGGCCGAAGTACTATAGATGCCTTTCCCTTGGAGAAAGGCTGAACAGCCGGCTCCGGGTATCCTCCGCGGCAAGCCTCAAGACACTCTATGACGGTATGTGCGTTGCCTCACACGAACGGAATCATAAACCGCATCCCAAGATGGCGGATTGGCAAGAGTCTATCGACTCCACCAATAAGGATTTGATGTCCATCGTTCCCGCCGGTCAGCAAAGGGTACAATACTTCCGTCCCCCCTACGGCCAACGTACGCTGGAAATCAGTGAGTATGTGGAGAAAGCACAGCAGCAAGTTATGTTATGGAACATTGATTCACAGGACTGGAACGAGCGGATTACCGCAAAGCAGATAACCGGGCGTATGGTTTCGCTCATGTTGCTGTGGCGCCGCGGAATCTTGTTGTTTCATGATGTGCACCCTAAGGCAAGAAAAGCACTGCCGGAAATTCTCAAAGCAATCGAAAAAACCGCTGTCCGCTGGGTACCTTGGCGCTAAGATGCGGGGCTGATTAAGGTTTCAGTGTATTCAAGTAACTGGTTCTAATAAATTCTGGAATGTGCAAATTATTTAATATACATCAATAAAAACATTTAATGGGTGTACGGTTTTGAACGATGCTCCCCTGGGACTTGGGATCTTCTATTTCTTTAAGTTGGTTGATCGGTTCAATGGGGGGAGACAATTGAAAGGTAATCATAGTCTTTGCCTATAGGATGCCAGGTAAAAAAAAGTGGCCTCCCAGCGACACCGCTGCAACCTAAGCTAAACCTTGCCACTGACGTAAATAGCTACCACCCCCCTCCCGCCAGCATGGTATATGGTCACGATTGATCAACAACTAGCGACAAAGAATTCCGCAATGTGCTAAGATTGTGGATTCACGGCGGAGCTTAAATCGGCATGCACTATCATGGCATGGTTTTTTTAAGTAGCGCCGTCAATGCTTAGTGTGGAGTGCAACACCCCCTCCCGAGAGCAAAGCTCGAACAGCCGTCTTCCTACTGTAGAACAATACCTATTCAGACTGGAAGTTGAGCGCTTCCGAATACACAGATTAAAACCGATCATGAGTCAGTAATGAAATTAGATACAATTTTTCCCTTCTTAGCTTGGTTCAAATTAGTCACAAAAGATACCATTAAAGCCGATTTCATGGCGGGGCTCACCGGTGCCGTCATTGTACTGCCGCAAGGCGTTGCATTTGCGACCATTGCCGGATTGCCACCTGAATACGGCCTGTATACCGCAATGATAACGCCCATTATCGCGGCGTTGTTTGGGTCCTCTTTTCATTTGGTCTCCGGCCCCACGACGGCAATTTCCATTGTGGTTTTCTCTACTATCAGCCACCATGCCGAACCCGGTTCCCCTGAATTTATCGCACTGGTTTTGACGATGACCTTTCTTGCGGGGGTGTATCAACTCGCCTTTGGGCTCGCCAGGCTGGGTGCTCTGGTCAATTTCGTTTCCCATACGGTGGTTATCGGTTTTACCGCCGGAGCCGCTTTGTTAATTGCCTCCAGTCAGATGAAGCATATCACCGGCATTTCAATGCCTAAGGGGGAGACTTTTTTAAACACCTGGGTGGATGTTATTGTCGGAGCCGGAGATATCAACATTTATCTAATTACGATCGCGCTGGCGACCTTGTTCAGTGCCATCCTGGCGAAGCGGTTTATGCCCAAAATGCCCAATCTGCTTATCGGTATGTTTGTTGGCAGTATACTCGCGCTGGTTTTTAAGGATTACACCGACAGTATTAAGCTGGTCGGCGAAATCCCCGCACATCTTCCACCGCTATCCCATCCGATATTCTCGCTCGAAACCATCAAGGCCCTGGCCCCGGAGGCTTTCGCCGTGGCATTGCTCGGCCTCATTGAAGCCGTGTCCATAAGCCGGGCTGTCGCCACAAAGTCCAATCAACGCATTGATGCCAATCAAGAGTTTATCGGACAAGGGTTGTCCAATATCGCGGGCAGCTTCTTTTCAAGTTATGCCGGCTCAGGCTCCTTTACCCGCTCCGGGATTAACT
>JASFLF010000438.1:0-4259 GCA_050118235.1 Gammaproteobacteria bacterium
ATGCGCCATTTGGAGAAAGGCCGCGTAGTGATTTTCGCCGCCGGTACCGGCAGTCCGTTTTTCACTACGGATACGGCCGCGAGCCTGCGCGGTATCGAAATCGGTGCGGACATCGTATTAAAAGCGACCAAAGTGGATGGCGTCTATTCCGCCGATCCCATGAAAGATAAGGACGCTGTGCTCTATTCCCATCTATCTTATGATGAAGTTTTGGTAAAAAGTCTCAACGTAATGGATGCCACCTCAATCGCATTATGCCGTGACCACAGCATGCCGGTAAGGGTGTTTAACATGAACAAGCCCGGTTCATTGATGCGCATCATGTTTGGGGAAGATGAAGGCACACTCGTCGACAAAGGGGAGTAACCAATGATTGAAGATGTCAAAAAAGATGCGGAAAGCCGCATGCATAAAAGTATTGACGCACTGAAATCCGAATTAACCAAGTTGCGTACCGGCAGAGCCCATACCAGCCTGCTGGATCACATCTCTGTAGACTACTATGGCAATAAGACACCGCTGAACCAGGTGGCCTCGATCACGGTTTCCGACGCTCGGACTCTGACAGTCGTGCCTTGGGAGAAGAACATGGTTTCCGTGGTTGAAAAAGCCATAATCACCTCCGATCTGGGCCTTAATCCCGCCGTATCAGGTATGAACATCCGTGTTCCATTGCCCCCGCTGACTGAAGAACGCCGCAAAGACCTCATCAAAGTAGTCCGAAATGAAGGCGAAAATGCCCGGGTGGCGATTCGCAACATTCGTCGCGACGCCAACAACGACTTGAAAACCTTAAACAAAGAAAAAGAAATCACCGATGACGAGTTGCACAAAGCTGAAGACGAAATGCAGAAAATGACCGATAAATATGTCAAGGAAATCGAGACGATATTGACGGCCAAAGAAAAAGATTTGCTGGAAATTTAATATTCGCGCTACATTAGGCAATTCACACTTTCCACCCGGAGGTTATCGTTGTTATTAAGTAGGTTGCATAAAGCACTTGAGACAGGTGGTTATGACCGGTAAGGATCAAAATCCCGACAGTAGTCCTGCGTCTCTTGTGCCCCGCCACATTGCCATTATCATGGACGGTAACGGCCGTTGGGCGAAGCAGCGCAATCAACCGAGATTTTTTGGCCATAAGGCTGGAGTGGAAGCGGTGCGCAACGTCGTGAAAGCCTGCGCACAAAGAGGCATCGAAGTGCTGACTTTGTTTGCTTTTAGCAGCGAAAATTGGCGTCGTCCGAAAAAAGAAGTCAGTTTGTTGATGGAGTTGCTGTACACGGCGCTAACACGTGAAGTCAGTAAATTAAATGACAACAATGTGCGTTTGCGTATCATCGGCGATAGAAGCGTGTTTAGCGATAAACTGCAAAAACGTTTGCGTGAATCCGAGCAGTTTACGGAACAAAATACCGGTTTGATTTTAGTGGTGGCCGTGAATTATGGCGGACGCTGGGACATTACCCAGGCCGCTCGGTGCGTCACGGAAAAAGCGCTGGCGGGAGAATTGCGAGTCTCTGACATTACTCCGGAACTCGTTGGTCAGTATTTGAGTTTATCCGATCTGCCCGAGCCGGATTTGTTTATTCGCACCGGCGGCGAACAACGGGTGAGTAATTTCGTGTTGTGGCAGCTGGCCTATAGCGAGTTGTTTTTTACCGAAACTTTGTGGCCGGATTTTTCCGCCGCAAGTTTGGACGAAGCAATCGATTCATTTAGTAAACGCCAGCGGCGTTTTGGCCGTACCGGCGAGCAAGTGGAAAATGGAGAAGGGGCTTAAATTACGCCTCATATCCAGCCTGATCATGGCTCCCATCGCGATCGGGCTGATCGTGGTGTTGCCGACAGCGTATTTTGCCTTGGTTTTAGCGGTATTTTTTGTGGCCGGGGCCTGGGAATGGGCGGCACTGGTGAGTGAGCCAAAGCGGCTATTCAGGCAAGCGTATACCGCATTGGTGGTTGTTGTAATCATGGCGGCCTGGTTTTTATTTACCACCTTTCCATTGTTTATTACCACGGTCATATGGATCGCCATTGGCTGGTGGGTATTGATTTTGATCTTTGTATTAACCTATCCCCAGTCATCCAAAATTTGGAACAACGTTTTTTTTAAAGGCTTAGCCGGAGTATTAATTCTTGTCCCGGCTTGGCTGGCCATGGCCAGTTTGCATGGTTCCGGTCCCGAGGGCCCATATTATGCGTTATATATGGTCATGATGATTTGGTTGGCGGATTCGGCGGCTTATTTTTCGGGCCGACTCTGGGGAAAACACAAACTAGCCCCTCACGTGAGCCCCGGTAAAAGCTGGGAAGGGGTATTGGGTGCATTGGCGGCCGTGGTGATCTATACGCTAATCGGCGGTTATTTTATGGGCATATATAAATTGGGAGTCAATATTGCATTGATATTTATGGCAATTTCGTTGTTTGCCGTATTGGTATCGGTATTGGGAGATTTGGCCGAAAGTATGTTCAAACGCCAGGCGCATTTAAAAGACAGTGGTACATTAATTCCGGGTCATGGTGGAGTGTTGGACCGGATTGACAGCCTAACCGCGGCAGCCCCGTGGTTTTTATTGGGTTACTGGTGGTTCATCGGGCTCAACAGTATGCAAGTTATTACTGATTTGGAGATTTTTAAGTGAGCACTACAACCACACAAAATCCGGCTAAGCGCATTGGATTGACGGTATTGGGTGCCACAGGAACCATAGGGGTGAACACGCTGGATGTGGCGGCACGCCATCCGGAGCGTTTTAAAATTATCGCATTGACGGCCAATTGCCATGTAGAACGCCTCTATGAGCAGTGCGTGGCGCACCAGCCCGAATTTGCCGTGATGGCCGATGCCACGGCGGCGGAAAAATTAGAACAAAAGCTGCGTAACCATGGTCTCAATACTGAAGTTTTAGCCGGTACTGGCGGATTGGAGCATGTGGCCAGTTTGCCCCAGGTTCACTTTGTCATGGCCGCCATCGTCGGTGCGGCAGGTCTGCCTCCAACTTTGGCGGCCGCGCGTGCGGGCAAACGAATATTACTGGCCAATAAGGAGGCCTTGGTGATGTCCGGACAACTCTTCATGGACGAAGTGAAAACCAACAACGCGGAGTTATTACCCATTGACAGCGAGCACAACGCCATATTTCAATGCATGCCGAATACGCAAAACAAAAATCTAAACGCGCTGGGCATAAAACGGATTCTTTTAACCGCCTCCGGGGGGCCGTTTCGTGATATGCCGATAGAAACGTTATCGCAGGTGACGCCGGAACAGGCGTGCGCGCATCCCAACTGGGTAATGGGACGGAAAATTTCCGTGGACTCTGCGACCATGATGAACAAAGGATTGGAGGTGATTGAAGCCTGCTGGTTGTTCAATACCTCACCGGCGTTTATACAGGTGGTGGTGCATCCGCAAAGTATTATTCATTCCATGGTGCAATATGCGGATGGGTCCGTGCTGGCGCAACTGGGCAATCCTGATATGCGCACCCCCATTGCTCATGCTTTGGCGTGGCCTGAGCGCATTGAGGCGGGGGTGGAGAACTTGGATATCTTCAGCGTGGCGCATTTGGATTTCAGTAAGCCGGATTTTACGCGATTTCCCTGTTTGCGTTTGGCCATGGAGGCCATCGAACAAGGCGGAACCAGTTCCGCCATTTTAAACGCCGCCAACGAAATCGCCGTACAAGCCTTTTTGGATCACAAGATAGCGTTTACTCACATCGCTTCAGTAATCGAACAAACTCTTTCTTCAGTTAGTAGTACAGCCGCCACCAGTATTGAGGTTATTATGCGCGCTGACACCGCCGCCAGGCGTTGTGCACAACAACTGGTTGAACAACATTCATCGACATTTCGTGGGCAGGTGCATTAATGGATTCATTTTTTACCTCAGCAGCAGCGCTGATTGTTACCTTAGGTTTGCTAATTGCGTTTCATGAATACGGCCATTTTTGGGTGGCCCGCCGCATGGGCGTCAAGGTGTTGCGGTTTTCCATCGGCTTTGGCAAACCGTTGTGGTCGAAAAAAGCCGGCCGAGACCAAACCGAATACGTGATGGCGGCCATTCCCCTAGGCGGTTATGTGAAAATGCTGGATGAACGGGAAGGCGAAGTTCCGCCCGAGGAAGCGCACCGGGCTTTTAACCGCCAGCCAGTGAGTAAACGCATCGCCATTGTCGTCGCAGGCCCGCTGTTTAATTTTATTTTCGCGATTATGGCGTATTTTGTCATGTACCTCATCGGCATACC
>JASFLF010000439.1:0-4249 GCA_050118235.1 Gammaproteobacteria bacterium
ATACTGCAAAGCGCGGGTGCCTTAAAAAAAGCAAGTAATATTGAATAAATATTACGTAGCTACAGGTGTCCTTGTTGTCCTATTGGCATTCATCTAGCCGCATGTGATAAAAAGTCGAACACCCAAGTCTTACCAATGGATATCAGCAGCGCCAAGGCCAAGGAACAAATAGCACGCGGCGACACGGCATGATACACGATGGCAGCGGTTCATCGAATAGTCTCTGTGCCGTGAAAAAACGCCTATTATTGATGTCTAATAGAACAGGCGAATTCCGAGCATATGACATTTATAAGTTTGGGATTATGCCATGTACCATCTTCCACTGTTGATGCCCTTGGTGACATTGCCGCTGTTTTGGTTTTTGCCCATAGCCGCGGCAGCATCCATATACGCTGTTGTAGTTGCGTTGTCAGCGTGGTTATACGTTTATGTATTTAAACCCTGAGTGGGCCTGTGGTCACCGGCAAAGAGTATTTTGTCAACAGTACCGGTGAAGTGATGGATGTACAGGGGCAAAAATCGCGTGTTCGGGTTCATAGCGAGATTTGGTCGGCGGAGTCCGTCGATACACTGCGGCCCGGTGATCTTGTAAAAGTCACGGATATGGATTCTTTAATGCTGACTGTCGAAAAAGCCCCAAAAAACTAACTGTTTTAACCCTGATACTGAGTTCATAAATGAGCGGGAGAAATGTAATGGCTTACAGCAGAACGCTATTAGCAAAACGCCATCAATCCGTGCCACGCACTACGATCTGACCGCTACCCGCACAACGTTGCGTGGTACGTTTCATCGAAAATCCCCCAAAACATTGCCATTGACAAATCTCATTGCCAGCGAAACAAAATGTTTGCATGTTATGTACATCGGTATTGTTTAATTGTTGTTACGCAGAAGAACAGTGCATTGTCGCGCGTTAGCTTTATGGAGGACCCAATGATGAAACGAATACTCTCCAGGTGAAGCGAAACTGGCGATTGATCCGATGAACAATCCGGGCGAAATCAAGTCGCCCTGGAAAGATACAAACGGCATCCGCCAGAAAAGCGCATTGGGTATTGCGCGCATATTGTGTATTACGATAGAACATCGAGGTGTGTGAAATGATGGATTGGCAATGGGATCACGGCTGGGGCGCTATGCATGGTTTTGGTTGGATTTTTTTTGTTTTCTTCTGGATAGCCGTGATACTGGCTATTGTTGCGCTGGTGCGCTGGCTCGGCGCTTCGTCCGGGCAAACATTACCACCGCCACCCAGAGAAAAATCCGCCATGGATATTCTCGATGAGCGATTCGCGCGCGGCGAGATAGAACAGCAAGAGTACGAGCAAAAGCGGCAAGTGCTGAAAAATAATAAGTAGCAGGTTCACGTATTGGGGCAAAACATTACTGACACAAGCCATAGGAGGCAAGCAATGAAGATGAAAGCAAACATCACAGCGTTATTGTTACTCAGTGCGATCGTATTCCCATTACAGACACAAGCCATGCCGCCTTGGATGGACGGAGGCCAAGGCCCGGGGATGCAAGGGGGGTGTGGCATGATGGGACCCGGTATGATGATGGGCTCCGGTGCGGGCTATGGCATGATGGGCGCGGGACACATGATGGGAGGTTTTGGGATGATGGGCGGTGGCATGATGGGCATGCCCGGCATGATGATGGGAGGCTACGGCATGTTGGATTTGTCCGATAAACAAATGGACCAACTCAACGATATACAAACCAAGCTGCAAAAAGATCAATGGCAGTTAATGGGCAAAATGCTGGATGAACAAGCCAACGTACGCAAGGCCTGGAGTGGCGACAAACCCGACCCGAAGAAAGTCGGTGCCGCCTATGCGGAAATCTCCAAATTGCAACGCCAGGCTCTCGAAGCCCGGGTGGAAGCCATGAACAAAATGTACGACACCCTCACCGACGAACAGCGCGAACAACTAAAATCCGGACGGCGAGGAATGTGGGGGCAAATGGGCAGTCCCATGCATCGCGGAGGCAGAATGATGATGCAATAAAAAGTCTATACCTTCGCACGTTAGCCAGCAATAGACCTTGGAATTATGAGGCCTTAGTCAAGGGCAGGGAAGCCCACTTGAAAGACACCGGCGGCTCAATGCCGAATCCTTGGGCGTAGTCCACACCGATACGATGTAAGGCTTTGATAGTGTCTTCGGACTCTACGTGTTCCGCGATGGTTTGCATTCCAAGGACATGGGCAACATGATTGACGGCGTCAATCATAGCATAACTAGCTTTGTCACTAGCGACGTCTTTGACGAGTTCGCCATCGAGCTTTAGGTAATCCACAGGCAGGTTTTTCAAATACGCAAATGAACTCAGCCCGGTACCGAAATCGTCTAGCGCAAAACGACATCCCATGGTTTTCAGTGTGCTGATAAACTGATGGGCGTTTTCGAGATTTGCAATGACTGCGCTTTCAGTGATTTCAAAACAAAGGATGCCAGGTGGTACTTTAGTGGATTTTAAAGCACTTATAATGATATCCAATATTTTTTGATCGCCGATAGACTGCCCCGAAAGATTAATGCAACACATGCCCCACTGACTCACGTTGTATTGAAGATTTTGTAAGACATTTAACGCATTGACGACCACCCATTGATCGATTTTAGGCATGAGTTGATAGCGTTCGGCGGCCGGAATAAATGCGGTGGGCGTAATCAGCTTTCTCTCCCGGTGCGAGGAATTTTCCACCATGCGAATCAAAATTTCTCCGCTAAGCACTGGACTTGAGATATCCTGAACGGGCACGATGCTTTGAAAATGCAATTCGAAACGGTTTTGTTCCAGAGCGCTTTGGATTCTATGTGTCCATTGCATCTGTCCTTGGCGGTCTGCAATGGCCTGATCATCCGGGCGATAAACATGAACCTGATTGCGTCCGTTTTCTTTTGCTACATAGCATGCAGAATCAGCGGCACTCAGGAGTTCTACCAGACCGGTGGTTTTAGGTGTGATGGCAACCAATCCAATGCTGGCACCGACGCGAAACACTCTGTCGTCCCAAATGAAACGATACTTTTCCACCAAGTGCCGGATGTTTTCCGCAACTTGTTTGGCCCTGTCCACCGGACATCCTATCAGCAATACACCAAATTCATCGCCACCCAATCTGGCCAAGGTATCCGATTCGCGCAGCGTATCTTTTAGTCTGGCGGTAAGCTGAATCAATAATTCGTCACCGGCATGGTGGCCGCAGGTGTCGTTGACAATTTTAAATTGATCCAAGTCCACATAACACAAAGCATGGGTTTTACCGTCTTTGTGGGCGCTATTGATAGCGTGTGTTACCCGGGACTCAAATTCTTTGCGATTGATTAAGCCCGTCAACGGATCGTGGGATGCCTGGTAGGTGAGTTGTTTTGTAAGCGTATGCAGTTTGGAAACATTTCGAAATACAAGAACGGTACCGATCACTTTGCCGGTTAGATCACTAATGGGTGAACCTTTCAATTCAATGGAATAAGTTCGTTCTTGTTTTTTATTCAGTAATACCACGGGATTTCCCAACTCGCTACGCCGGCCTTCTTCCAGCCAGCTTTTAAGGGGTAGGGCGACAGGGCGATTGGTGCTTTCATCGACGAGTTTAAATACTGTCGTGATGGGTTTGCCACGGGCACTCTCATTAGACCATCCTGTCATCCACTCGGCCACGGGATTTAAATATTCTACCTTGCGGTTTACGTCGGTGGTGATAACTCCATCGCCAATTGATTCCAGCGTCACATGCAGGCGCTCTTTTTCCTGGTGTAATGCATCGGCCGCAAGTTTATTCACGGTAATGTCTCGAATGGTGCCTTCAAAACCCTTCGAGGCATCGAATTGGCTATAGGAGGTGTGTGCGTTTATGGAAACCCAGATGTCTTGATTTAGACGATGGCGTAAACAGGTTTCATGATTTTGAACCATGTGGACACTGCCACGAAGCGCGTTAAGGAATTCCTGGCAATATCGCGGTGTGGTAAATAAAGACGAGAATTTCGTGCCTAGCATATCGTTTTCCGCGCAACCCAATAAATATTGGACCGAAGGCGATACACGGGCGATTTCGCCGTTTCCATTGACTTGGAAATACGTTTCTTGCATATCCTGAAGAATTCGAGCGGTTTCCCGCTCGGAGGCGCGGATCCTCTTCTCAGCGGCATTGCGTTCAATGACTTCTTCTTTTAGCGCATCATTGGCTTTTTCGATGGTTTTGCGGTTGGCTTCCGCTTGTTGTTTGGCA
>JASFLF010000440.1:0-4249 GCA_050118235.1 Gammaproteobacteria bacterium
CATTCTGGAAAAAGAGTACTGCGGCGCGAAATTCCCCTATGTGATCGCCAATGTGGTCTATGCGGATACCGACTGCCTCCTTCTGTCATAAAACGCATCAAAGGCATACCGGTGGCTTTTATCGGATTGGTGCCGAAAGAAACTCCGACCATTGTCACTCCCAGTGGCGTTGCCGATGTGTAATTTCTCGATGAAGCCGAATCGGCCAATAAATACATTGGACGCATTGCTGGAATATATTCTAACTCTCCCGCAACCTTTCAATAACACCACGAAAGGTCTTTTTAATCGTATCAATTGCAACTCTCAACAATAGCCCTTAAAACCGTAATCGTGTTTTCACGGTTACGGTTTTTTAATCTATGTCCTTATAGTGTAAGCTATAGTACTCAATATTGCGGATTCGAATTCACTCTCATTGCACCATGGCACAGTATAACCCCGTTCAAAGAACATTTCTCACTTTAACTGTTCTTATCATGGCCGGTCCCTTATGGGCATTCGATGATGACAGAACCATCAATAAAATTTCTTTGGATAAGGAAAATTTTCTCGACATTAAGGCGTACCAACCGCGTAAATCGCTGCAATACCAATGGTACGACGCCGTTAACGGAGCGCGGATTTTTGGCGGCAGTTTAGATCATAATCATATGTATGCGTTAAGCGCATTTAAGTTTCAAAGCGACTTGTCGGACTACGTCACGACCCGTATTACCGCCGAACAAGAGGTGTTTTATGCCATCAAGCCTAATCCGCTGCCGCTACTGGAGGCGCAGGTGTTTCCCTGGGCCGGCAATTTTGGCATATCCTTTTTAGGCACCACACCTTTTGACAAACGCCAAGCGGATTTGGGTGCCGCCCTCAGTTGGGGTAGACAACCTTGGAACTATACCCGCTTGAGCTGGTTAAAAGTAGACTCCGAATACAACCGCAAAAACGACTTCGACGAGTCTTATTACACGGAAAATCCCACTACCACCAAATTGGCGGGCGCGTATATCATCCAAAACAAACATATACTACGCTACGCGTTGGCGGTCGACTCCGCTTTGGAGCTCATAACACCGGAATCCCAAGGTATCTTTAAACATAAAGGTTATCGTTATGACTTATTGTATGATTACAAACTTAACCAGCAAGCGCTAGTGGGCGTTACTATAAGTGGTTTCAAACAAGAAAAGTCATCCGACGAAGCCGGCTTGCATCAGGATCAAGATACGGATTTCACTACGATTGATGTTTATTGGGCGGATCTGGATCATAAAAAAGAACGGCGCTTGGGACTGCAACTGGATACTTTGAGCAACCGCTTTAATGATTACATAGATACAAACAACAGTCTGGAATACTCCCTGGATACGCTGCAATTGTATGGCACCCACAGATTTCCTTATGGTCCGCATATGGCCTGGGATTTCGGAGTACACCTGGCGTGGGCGATGGAAGAAAAACTTTACACACCTCCCGAAAGAGCCGATGAACAAAACGACAGCTTTCAAGGAAAATTCCGCACCGGATTTGAATATTTTTCCTCGGACCGCAAAAGTGTCCTGCAATTTCATTTTAGCCTGGAACTGGACAATCTGTTTCAATCGCCTATCAACGGCGGCGGCGGCAGTTTTCAAAAAGTATTTTAACCGTATGAAATCTCGGGGAACACATGAGACACACCAAAAAAATTGGGTAATATCACTCGATTTTACGTAACTTTACAAATCACACAAATAAATCGATAAAAATTCATCCTTAAGCTTGGGTTATAATAAACAATAGCTATAGTTTGCAAAATAAAACGTTGTTTGCAAAGTTACATTAGTAAGGCTCCGTTAGAAATCCACGCAAGTAAAGTTACCGCGATTTTCGCATGGGCGAAGTATAAGAAATAAGTGATTGATGTTTAAAAATTTACAGCTCACAGAATCCCAATATTTATACACTGGTTTGGCAGTTACTGGCTTGTGTTTTATCGCCATGCTCATTAATCTAGGTGAGCATCATATGTTTGTACATACGGATGAACCCCGCCGCGCGGTGGTGGCACTGGAAATGATTTTTTCCGGAAATTATCTCGTTCCCACGCTGAACGGTGAACCTTATCTCAACAAACCGCCATTGCTGAATTGGTTAACTGTCAGCTCTTATCAATTACTCCACAGTTTCGGTGAATTCGCCCACCGCTTGCCGACTATCATCGCGCTCCTGGCGATGAGTCTGGTGATTTTTATCGCCAATCGCACCGCTTTAAATACCACAACCGCCATGCTGGTGGTATTGGCCATGCTGACCAATGGCAGAGTATTGTTCCTGGATAGCTTCATCGGCATGATCGACATTCCTTTCGCGTTGTTTGTTTATTCCATGTTTATGGCGGTGTATTTTCTTGGCGAGGCCAAACGATGGCGCGCGCTTTTCTTGGTTAGCTATTTATTGACCGCGCTTGCGTTTTTAACCAAAGCCCTTCCCGCCCTGGTGTTTTGTGGATTTACGTTATTAACCTATTTTCTGTTTTTCGATAATTGGCGGCGCTTGTTCAGTATCGATCATGCCTTGGGGATTTTACTTCTTATCGCAATACTCGGTACCTACTATGGAATGTATCTACCTATCAGCGGTATCGACTTTCCCACCTTGTTACAAACCATGTTTGATGAGTCGGCCAAACGGACTGTGATCCGTTTCGGTATCGTTGAGACACTCACCCATATCGTCACATTTCCCTTCGATATACTGGCCAATTTCGCCCCTTGGTCTTTCCTAGCGATATTGCTTCTCAACGGAAAAATTCGCCGGAATTTGTGGGCCAACCGCTTTATTCGCTACAACATGCTGGTGTTATTGGCTAACTTGCTGGTGTATTGGAGTTCGCCGGAAGTGCATCCACGATATCTGTTGATGCACGCGCCGCTGTATTACACCATGGTTATAAGCGCGTTTTTGGTCGCAACTCAGAACCAGCCCAAGTGGGCCAAAGGAATGATGGTGTCTTTGCTTGGATTGACGGCGACACTAGTGGCACTGCTTTACTATGCAAGCTTTCACATTGCCAGCCGGCCGCAATTTCCCACCGATTCGCCTGCAGGGCCCCTCATTTGGGCGGTAGTAGCCACAGCGGTGTTTGTGCTCATGGTGCTTGTTAACCGCCATGACATCAAATTATTAGCTATGGCTGCCGTCTTAGTCATCGCTCGCTTTGATTACAGCATTTATATGCTGCCGGTTCGCGCCTACACCCAGGAGCCCCTGCGGCAAGAAGCACTGGCTATTGCGAAAAAATCACGAGGTATGCCGCTGTATTTGTACGGTTCCAACTCGGTTCAAGACGGTACTACATATTATATCGA
This sequence comes from Gammaproteobacteria bacterium, assembly GCA_050118235.1. GTDB lineage: Bacteria > Pseudomonadota > Gammaproteobacteria > SZUA-152 > SZUA-152 > JAJDNG01. Next base: position 3,345 of record JASFLF010000440.1, read on the forward strand.
GCGGGAACGAGGCGAAATACTCCGCCGCCACACCCCCGAGAGTGGAGATCCACCGGCATATTATTTAATCAGTGAACAGAGGCTCAAAAAGCAAGACTTGCAGTCCTTGGGGCGGCTGTCCACATTATTTCAGAAAGACTTGTTTTTGGTAAAACTCCCGGCGGCTGGATTTGAAAAATCGCTTGCGGACACCGCCCGGTAGCTTGCTTCGGCCGCAAGCGAATTAATCCAGCGTCGCCCGGCTTAATGTGATATCGGTATGTCCTAAATAGTCGGCTTTTCCGCTGACTTGCAATGGAATACGGGTTTGCGGATGGATATACATGGATATATCACCTTTTACACCTAAGAACACGAAATCTTTTTTATCAACATTCTTGTTGACCGGTTCGGATTTTATCGATATGCGCAAGGCATCCACTGTGTCCCGTATGCGCTTTTTACCATTTTTAGTATGCGCCACATAGTCTGTTTCAATTTCCTCGGTTCCCTCCAACGTCAGTTCCACTTGATTGATATGTTCCTTGTCAAATGTGAGGAAAACCACTTTATCACCTTTGTGGCTCAATTTGGCGGCGGATACGGCGTAAAAGATCACGTTATTGTCCGTCATCTTATACGCCGGAAGTTCGTTGGGATAAGGGTAGAATTGGGTTGAGGTTTGCGTCCACTTGGCGGGCGGCAATTTTTCTTCGCCATTGGCTGGCAGTATGTCGCTTCGGTATGCGCCATCGTTTAAAAACCGGTAGGTTCTCACAATGGTTTTACGGCCGGTTTCGGTTTGGGTGCGTTGTAAGGCCGTCAAGTCGCGTTCGAACCAAAACTCTAAATTGGAATGGCGTCCAAAATTAGAGGTATAGCTGCTTAAAAAATAAACGTGATCGTGTTGCGGCATGACCGCTTCA
>JASFLF010000441.1:0-4242 GCA_050118235.1 Gammaproteobacteria bacterium
CCAACAAAGTGGGCATAGACGAAGTCATTGCGGAAGTGTTGCCGCAGGACAAAGCATCGAAAGTGGCCGCCCTGCAGCGCCGCGGCGACGTAGTAGGCATGGTAGGCGATGGAATAAACGACGCCCCCGCGCTGGCGCAAGCCGACGTGGGGCTGGCCATAGGCACGGGGACCGATGTGGCCATCGAGGCCGGTGATATCACCTTAATGCGCGGATCACTATTGGGCGTCATGGATGCTATATCCATATCCAAAGCCACCGTGCGCAACATCAAGCAAAACCTGTTCGGCGCGTTTGTATACAATTCCCTGGGTATCCCCATCGCCGCGGGCGTGTTGTATCCGTTGTTCGGTTTATTATTGAATCCTATCGTCGCGGGTGCGGCCATGGCCATGTCATCGGTCACTGTGGTGAGCAATGCCAACCGTTTACGGTTTTATTCACCTGCCGATAAAACGGTGTAGTATGTTAGTTAACATTGCAGGCATCTTAGCTATTATATTTATTGTGTGGTGGTTCTGGTTGGCTAAACCAAAGCCAAAAATCTCCCAGCAAAACGATGTTATCGAAATTATCGCTGAAAATGGCGTTTATTCGCCGTCCTCCATTCAAGCGGATAAAAGTCAACCTTTAACACTCCGGTTCGTGCGCAAAGACGCTACCCCTTGCGCGGAAAAAGTTGTCTTTGCGGCTTTGAATCTCAGCACCGATTTACCCTTGAACGAACCCCAAGACATCACCTTGACCATCGATCAACCCGGTACGTACGAATTTACCTGCCAAATGGGTATGTACCGCGGCAAACTGCTGATTCAATAAACTATTAAAAAATTGACAATTGTAAATGTACAGTGGAACCTTCACGGCGTATTTTCCGTCTTCATTAGTAATTAAAACAGACCCTAAAGGAGAACACTATGCTTCGATTATCATCGCTTTTATTGATGTCTTTATTCGTGTCAGCTACATTGGCCGGCAATAAGATGGACCAGATGGACCAGATGAGCCCCGGTAAACACTCCGCCATGATGAGCCACGACATGATGCGCCAGATGACACCGATGATGAGCAAGATGCAAACCATGATGCGTGATATGAATTTATTGATGGAAAAACAACAAACCATGAGCCAGGCGAAAATGAAAGAAATGGCTATGTTAATGAATAATATGTCAAAGACCATGCATGAGATGTCTGAGCAAATGGAGCACGGCAAAATGGATCCAAAGTCCATGAAAAAAATGGATAAACGAATGAACGAAATGACCCAGAAGATGGAAAAATTACAACAAGAATAATTAGGCTTTGCACATGCCGACTGCAGTTAACTTAAAACTTCACTACTTTCTTTTCTTATTAGTCGCCATTGCGCTGGTAATGAATGGCGTTGTTGCGCAGGCGGCAAAGTACGTAGCATTTGACGTAAAACACTCCTCCGGAAATTTTGGCGGCGACCTGGATAATTCCGTGTCTTCGCTGAATTTTTCCGCGGGGGTCACCACTTACACTTACGATGCCGATGTCACAGTTCCATTTGTAAACCTTAAAACCGAAGGCAGCGATGCAGAAAGCGGCATTGGCGATATAGTCGTTCGCGGTGGACATCAACTGCTTAGCAATCAAAACAAGGATTTGCTGTTGTACGGCTCTTTAGCCGCCAAACTGGCCACCGCCGATGAAAACGCCGGTTTGGGCACCGGTGAAAACGATTACGGTATCTATCTTAATTTGTATAAGTATTGGGGGCAGCATGGGTTCAGTGTATACAGCGGTTATCGGGTTAACGGCGACCCAGCCGGTATAGATTTGAAGGACGTTTTTAGTTACGGTGCGGGCTGGTCTATGTATCATACCAAAACCAGTTTCTATTTATCTCTTGAGGGACAACAAACGGCAATCAGTGGTTTGGAAGATCCCCTTATGTTTCATACCGGGATGTATCACATTCTGTCCCCGCTTTATATGCTGCGTGGAGAAGTATTGGTTGGCTTGAGTAATTCCAGTGCTGACTATGGCGTATCGTTCGGGATTGTGCGCGTTTTTTAAACTACGCCATTACAATAAGTATTAGTCCACCAAGTATTCCAAGCATTGATATCACCATCATGACAGAAAAGCTAAACTGTCGCGCGGGATGTGGCGCTTGCTGCATCGCCCCCACTATCAGCAGTGCCATTCCGGGCATGCCCAATGGCAAACCGGCCGGGATGCGCTGCGTGCAATTGACAGCGAACAACCAATGTCGGTTGTTTGGTAAATCCACCCGCCCCGCGGTATGCATTCAATTCAACGCCACAGCAGAGTTATGTGGCACAAATTTTGAACAAGCTCTAAAGAACCTTACCGACTTGGAAGTAAATACCACACCATCATCATTAACCTAGAGAATTACTAAGTTTATTGCAGAATTGAACATCTTAACGACTTGATAGGTCCAAACAGCCGTCGAATCATTGTTTCCATTTTGTCGTGGATAAATGATGTTGATCATTAAAGAGCCAATTCTCTCTTTAAACGATGACCTCATGGACGTTATATCCAGCACATGAAGATTTTCCGCCTATATTCCCAATGACCACCCGTTCCTTTCACAGCAACATCTGGAATTTTGTTAACCGAGGCGCACATTCGGATGACAACGACGATATACGTCTGAAAAAGGCCATATTGACGCTCATCTCCAGCGGAATAACGATATTGGCGGTATTCTGGGGATCTTTGTATATTTGCACAGGTTATCCGTACTCCGGCGCCATTCCGTTAAGCTATGCCGTGATTTCGTTTCTTTCTATCGCCCATTTTTTTAAGACAAAGAAATTCGCCGCTTTTCGCTTCAGCCAATTGTTATTGATTTTACTGCTGCCCTTTTTGTTGATGTGGAGTTTAGGCGGCTTTGCCAACGGTAGTGTGGTAATGGTATGGGCGTTTTTCGCGCCACTGGCGGCGTTGTTTTTCTCCGGTTTGAAATCCGCGTCCCGTTGGCTGCTGGCCTTTATCGCGCTCACCATCATATCCGGCTTGATCAATGAACAGCTGACCATGCTGGCACGCCCCATGAGCGAATCATTGAACACGGTGTATTACATCATGAACATGGGCGCGGGCTTTTTACTGATTTACATAGTGTTGCACTATTTCGTCAAAGACCGGCAGGCCTCCCACGTGATGGCCATTCAAGCCAAGGAACAAGCCATTCAATCCAAAGCGCAGCTACAAGCCGCTTACGAACAACTAAAACAAAACGAAATCAAAATCCGTGAATTAATGCTCACCGACCCGCTAACCGGAATAGCCAACCGGCGCTATTTGGATCAACGCCTGGAGCATGAAGTCCAACGCAACCACCGTTATGGTGATTTCTTTTCCATCATCATGACTGATCTGGACCACTTCAAACAAATCAACGACAAATACGGCCACAATACCGGCGATGCAGTGCTGGTACAATTCGCCAAAATACTCAATGACAACGTACGCGCCAGCGATTTTGTCGCCCGTTTTGGCGGTGAGGAATTTGTCATTTTGTTACCGGACACCGATAAAAAAGGGGCTGTTGAACTAGCGGAGCGAATCCGGCAGGATATTGCTCAGCAAGCGTTCCAAGACGTGCAACAATCGGTAACGGCAAGTTTTGGGGTAACCACCGTAGTCCACGCACAAAACGGCGTGGCGGTATTAAAAAAAGTCGATGAAGCATTGTATTCATCGAAGGAACAAGGCCGAAACAGAGTCACGTTTTACGATTAATCGTGTAAAATGAGCGAATGTATCAATTGTTTATTACCACTGTGCCGGCCAGGGATCAAAAGGCATCCATACCCATGAAACATCACCTTGTTTATTTATTAGCGTTTTTTGTCACCATGAGTACCGCTTCCACTAATGTGCTTGCAGCACCTGGCTTGGAAAGTCCCACTACGCCTAATCAGTCATCCGAAAAACAAAGCGCGACAAGCCAATCAAAAAATGCCTGGCTGGGCCCGGAATTACTCTACTCAACTTATAAAACCATGCAACCGCGGTTGCAGAACAACGCCTTTGGGGAACCTTTCAGTCTCGATGCGCACGTATTCGACGAACTGACGCTGGGGGATGTCTATGCCGAGGTGCCTTATAAATACGACTTGCTGGCCAATACCTTGACTGTCCCGAATCAGTTATGTCATGCGATCATGTTGCACATAAACGTAAAAGGTTGTGTGATCGAAGATTCTGACCAGCGCAAACCCTTGATGGATTTGT
>JASFLF010000442.1:0-4227 GCA_050118235.1 Gammaproteobacteria bacterium
GTCTGGGCGTCGGAGTACTGAAATACCGTACGCAGATGGTCGGTGGACAAGCCATCCAATTGATCCCAATACGCGCGCGGGATAGTTTTAAACCGGGATATTTTCCGCGCACCGCCCAACAGCGCATAAAGGCTTAATCCCGCAGCGATTTTCGCCACCGACCTGGAACTATTGCGATACACCGGAATACAAAACGGCCTGATTCGTACCAACTCAGGGGCTAGCCGCAAGAGCAAGTCTCGCTCATGCAGACATTCCCGCACTAGAGCGAATTGCGCGGTCTCCAAATACCGCAAACCGCCATGGATTAACTTGCTGGAACGGCTGGACGTGCCCGACGCAATGCCTTGCTTTTCCAATACCAATACGCGAAAACCATAACATGCGGCCGCTTGGGCAATGCCCGCGCCGTGTATGCCGGCGCCAATGACGACGATATCGAAATGCTCGGTGCTCATTACGGGGCACTGTTAAAGCGATATAGCATACGTTTCAACACACTATTCAACCAATGATCCAACAGACCGTTCAACAAACCATTCAACAAACAATGTTCAAATCAGGATGTTTAATCAGCGCACCAAAATTGTTGGTTTCCACCAAGGTGGCGCCTTTACGAAACCACTGTAATGCCAGCTCAGCGTCATCTATGGTATACACCGCCCATTGGCCAGAGACTTGCGGCAAGGTCTCGTATTGTTTTGGCACCTCGGCATGGTCGGTGAACACATACTCCGGCTGCAGCTGCCCAATAATTTTCATAGATCCCTCACCCCAGCGGTCGAACACCCATCCCACGGGGCAAAGTTGGCGTTGTTTGGCAGCGGCCAGGAACTGGGCATCGAACGAAATCACTATGCATTGATCTGGATTCGGTTCGATGACAGGATACAAAGCGTCTAAAAAAGCCTGAACACCAAAACGCTTAATGCTGGCGCGCTTAGCCTCGACAAACAGTCTACGCTTGGGGTAGCGCCGGATCAGTTCCACGACGGCTTGCAAGGTGGGAATTCGTTGCGGCAAATATCGATTGCCAAACCGTTTGGGCTCGTGCACGGAATACTCCCGCAAATGCGACAAGGGATGCTCCATGACGTTAACCGCTTGGCCCGCAGTTCTCTGCAAATCTGCATCGTGAACCACAATGGGAATATGGTCGGCGCTTAAGTGCACATCCACCTCGATAAAACACGCGCCTAACGTTAACGCGGACTCCAGTGCCAACAAGGTGTTTTCCGGATAGATGGCACTAAAGCCGCGATGCGCCACAAGGAATTGTCTGTAGTTATTCATAATATTATTCTTGTTAATTGTTCTTCGCTGACTTTAAAAATGGTCTACCTACACAAATTAGACGGGAAACTACTCAGCGCTTGTTGCATTTCCTCTTGCCAACGCTGAAACCGACGGCGCAGCAGTGAATTTTCTTGGGGATAAAACCAAACACCGTTTATTCCTTCCGGCCAATTCTGCGGACATCCCGCCAACAAATATGCCGTGCCCCGAGCCGTCGCTTCACACTGCTGCGGTCGGTATATGGCGGTAGCGGTCAAATCCGCCATGCGCTGGCATAGCGCATTAACCACGGACAGCCCACCGCTTACCACCACTTGTTGAATGTTGTTACCTGTGGCAGCCCTCAAGGCATGCAGATTAACATTGATCAAAAATAAAATGCTTTCCGCGACCGCAACGATTTTTTTCCAATTATCACCTTCACCAACGAATCTCGATGGAAAATCAGGCACCCAATACGGCGCTCCCAACCCGGAGACACCGTTTAAAAACAGCGGCGGATCATCAGCCGTTTGTAACCAATGGTTAACGTTGTCTTCAACATAGCGGGCATCCATGTGCAGTTCCTGCTCAACTTGAGTGAGAGCGCTGCCTGCACCGTTCACCGTACATTCCACTACATAGTGCGATTGTTCGCTGTCGTGCCAGACGATGCTGGACAACAGTCGTGGCGAATACACCACGCGGTTCATACTGGGTTTCTGTAGAAACGCTCCCGTACCCATGTTGATATATACCGCGTTTTCCTTGGGCATGCCGAACGCATACAATGCCGCCGATTGATCTCCGGTCATCACCTGCACCGGCACATTCCAATCGGCAACATCCAAAGTACCATAGTCGAAACGATTGGGCACACAATGCGGCAATGGTTCTTCAGGCACACTAAACAATGTCAACAACTCCTTGTCCCAATTGCGCTCAGCCAGATTCATTAACAACGTACGCGATGCATTGACTGGATCCACCAAATGTCGGCGTTCTTTGGTAATACTGAAGTTTAAGAACCCCGCCATGGGTCCCCACGCCAATTGTTTGTTTGCATAAGCCTGTCTGACGGATTCCAAATGCTTTAAACACCAATGCAGTTTACTCGCACCATAGTGCGCGGTAAGCAATAGCCCGGTTTTTTTGTGGACGTCCTCGCTTTGTGCTTGAAATTGTTGAATCCACTGATGCGCTCTTCGATCTTGCCAATTGATGATGGTAGACAATGGATCGCCGGTGGATTTGTTCCAACAAATTACATTGGAACGTTGAGTGGCAATACCCGCTGAACGGACTTTATGGCATTGGGCGCCCAATTGCTGTTTAACTGCGGCGACAACAGCGTGAACCGAATCAATCAACTCCCGCGGATCTTGTTCCACCCAATCATTTTGAGGCGAACTTACATGTGTATTGTACTTAGCTTGGGCAACAATTTGCCCCGCGTGATTGAAAGCAAACGCCCGCGTGGAATGGCCACCCTGGTCCAAGGTGAGATATAGCGAACTATCCGGCATAGAATAGAGATTCCGGCGAAAGGATTTTGCAACTCATAAGGTATAGTATAGACGGCAAAAATCTGATTGTTGCTGGAACAATCACCGCTATCGGTTTTACGTGACGCATCGAACGATGCGACTGCTTTTGGTACGGGCTTATGTGTAAGGGAAAGTTACTAACTGGCGAGTCGCGCCGGATTGCTTTCGCGGCCGGCATAAAGTTTCATGCTGTTGATAACGGCATCAACCGCCCGTTCTAACAAAGGCACTTGGTCGATGATGCGGGCTTTTCCGTATTCCAGCTGTCGAATCAAATCCCGCATGGGCACATCGGCAATGACCTTATACATACGGTCCAAAAAAGTGAACTCACCGGTGAAGTCGCACTTCCAAGCCAATTTCCCCCGCTTAACGCCTTGGTGATCTTTGAACTCCACCCAGGTACCCAATGACATGGATTGCACCACGTGGAAATGACGACTATTCGTCAACACAGGATCGGTAACATCCCTTTGAAATGCTTTGTGTTTGTCTGATTGCCTGGCGATTTCCTGCAAAATATCGTGGTTAGCCTGATTTTCACTTACGGCTGTCTGCATAACGGTAGCCGCGGAGCGAACACAACTGATATGAATCTTTTCCAGTTGTTTGAAAAAAGCATCGACCTCTTCCTGCTCATAACCAATAAGCAGCAAACCTTCCCTCAACGCGTGCAACAGTTTGGGAATCAATGCCAACAACCGGCGACGTTCCTCCTCCATTGTTTTAGGTTGAACGCTCCAAATTAAATCATCCATGAGACGGTTCGTTGCGCACCATGACTCGCCGTTGCAACCATCTCGTAATCCGATGATCTTCATGACTTCCTTCCAGGGGCCTTTTAAAAATTCGGCGATCAATTGCGGTGTAAGATTAGCGTTGATTTTTTTCTCGATTTCGCGAGTGACGGTTCGCTTAACGTCTAAAATCATGTCAGCCATTTTATTCCCCGTAGTCCCTCATTAAACAGCGATTATACTCGGCAGCCTACCAAGTGTTCACGCAAACCGGGCCATGGCTTTTATACCAACCGTTCACGTTAAGAATACTATAGGCAAATCAAGGGAGATTATTTATGATAGGAGGCACAACTTGCTTGTGATTGAGGTCACAAACTTAAACAATGATCTAACAACGCTATGATACTCATACAGCGCCACAATTTAATTATCATATAAAATAAAAATATATGGCTTTTTTGCCCCTACGGATTGTGGGCGTTATTGGAAAAATCTGTTGTTCTTGGTTCTTGTCTCAACAATCCATTCCATTTCACGCTGATATAGATTGGTGTCCACCTCTTTCAAGTAGTTCTCCCGCCATCGCTCCGGATAAGCGTTCAACATAGTGTTTTTAACTTGCGAACATGCCCCTAGACTACTACGCACAATAGTATCCGGATCGG